>NZ_CP090145.1:1204212-1505266 GCF_023008245.1 Flavobacterium sediminilitoris | reverse complement strand
ATTTGATTATATTTCATTTGAAGATGTATTAGCAAAAGGATTAAACGTTATGGACACAACTGCGTTTACTCTTAGTCAAGAAAACAAATTACCTATTATTGTTTTTGACATGAACAAAGAAGGGAATTTATTAAAAGTTTGCGAAGGACAAACTATAGGAACAACTGTAACAATATAACAAAATTTAGAATTCAGAATTTAGAATTCAGAAAGTCTAAAAATAAAAAAAAGACATACGATGACTGAAGAAATTAATTTTATAATTGACAGTGCAAGAGAATCAATGGAAGGTTCTATAGCGCATTTAGAAAAAGAATTTTTAAACATTAGAGCAGGTAAAGCTTCTCCACAAATGCTAGGCGGTGTCTTTGTTGAATACTATGGTTCTCAAACACCTCTATCTCAAGTAGCTAATATAAATGCCCCAGATGCAAGAACATTAACGGTTACTCCATGGGAAAAACCAATGTTACAACCTATAGAAAAAGCAATTATGATTGCAAACTTAGGGTTAAACCCAATGAATAACGGAGACAACATTATTATAAACATCCCTGCTTTAACTGAGGAAAGAAGACGTGATCTTGTAAAACAAGCAAAGGTTGAAGCTGAAGATGCAAAAATAGGTGTTCGTAATGCTCGTAAAGATGCTAACACTGATATTAAAAAAGAAGAAAAAAACGGAACATCTGAAGATATTTGCAAAAAAGCAGAAGAAGACGTTCAAAAGCTAACTGATACTTATATTAAAAAAATTGAAGAACACTTAGTTATTAAAGAAGCTGAAATAATGAAAGTATAGTATTTATAAAATAGACATAAATATAACACAAAAGGGTTGTTCTTAATTAAAGACAACCCTTTTATATTAGTATATTCTTAACCGATAACTATTCTCTTTCAATTCTAGAAATTGAAAATAATATTCTATATTAAAAAAATCACAACACTGAAAAACATTATACGCTTTGTTATAATTAACATGCAATATGGTTTAAAAAAAGAAAGTTTATTTTTTAAAACCCTCTATTACTTGAATAAAGAACAAACCAGAGGAAAATCCATAAAGACGCTTGTAAAACATATCGTCAACTGATTTTTCCTGTTTACAATTGTTATTATTTATTCATTTCACCTAATCTCTCCACTTTTTTTAGCCATTTTATTCTAAACTCTTCTTTAGAAAGCCTTATAGGTCCAATAGTTGTAATTCTTACCTTTTTCACTCCAATATAATTCATTGTTCCTTTTTTCATCGCATTATGACTAGGATTTCTATACATCCATTTGTAATACCAAGCAGGCTGATCCAACGTACAAATTAGTCTTGCTGTTTTACCTGTCAAACATTTATCTGACCACAATGAGTCTTTTCTTTTATTAAAAGCAAATCCTGGAAGTAAAATCCTATCTAAAAAGCCTTTCATTATTGCAGGTACAGAACTCCACCAAACAGGATATATCCAAACCAAATGATTAGCCCATTTTATTTTATCCTGCGCATCTAATAAATCTGGTTCCAACTCAGTTCTTTTCCGATATCCAAATTGAAGATTTGGATTAAAATTCAATTCTCTAATATTAATTTCCTTTATTTCAGCACCTACTTTTTCAGCACCTAACTTATACGATTTTGAAAGTGCAAAATTGAAACTTTCCTTATCAGGATGTCCGTTAATAATTAGTATTTTTCTCATTTGTTCTAGAAATAAATTTTTATTTTTTCTTCAAATGAAGTTCCTGTTAAATTACCTACTTTGAAGAATTTATATAGAACAAAACAAGTAGGTACTGTTAAAAATATTGTACAAACAACAAAAGTAACAACACTACAAAAAATAGCTAAAGTTAAAACTCCAATATTTCCAAGATAAGGTAATATATTATCTTGATACATCTCCAAATAATTATAAACCCCTAGCGCGTAATCATAAAAACGAATTGAAGTTTCGTACACTAACCAAGCTGGATAAAACCATTTTCTAATTGATTCCCACCATTTTCCCCAAATTGATTTTAATTTTTTGTTTTTTTCTTCCATTTTTTTATTTTTTTACAAAAATCCTCTTAATGGAAGAGTTATCATTTGATATAAATCAAATTCGGTTTTTAAGATTTCTTATTCTACTCAAAGTCTCAAGCGTAATTCCTAAATAAGAAGCAATATGCGTTAAAGGGATTCTGTTTGTTATATCAGGATGAATATTTACTAGATGTCTATATCTTTCATCTGCTTTATTAAATTGAATAGTATATAATCTTTCACATAGCCCTAACATGGTTTCGGTCACTACTTTACTAATAAAACGTTCAAAATCATGGTGTTTATTGGACAGATTATCAACAGTATCTCTCGAAAATTCAAAAACTATTGAATCTTCAACAAATTCAACATAATGAGGACTAGGTTCTTTACTAAAAAAACTAACAATTGATGCCATAAACTCATTTTCAAAAGTAAACCAGTCTGAAATATCTTTACCTTCTTTCAAATAATATGCTCTTGCACACCCTTTAACTATTAAATATGCATTTTTAGAAAATTGTCCTTCACGAACTACAATATCACCTTTTTTAAATGTTCCAATTTTTGAATTCGCTATAAAATCTTCTTGACATTGAATCGATAATGGAGAATAAATTTCTCCCATTTTATTTAATATTTTCTCACTATTCATTTTTCTCTAATGTTTGTCAACATTTTACAGCTAAAAGAAGTTGCAATAAGCCAAAACAAATATAATTCAAACTTTTAAAATTTTAAAAAGAATTTGAAAGTCACCTTTCTTTTGTTCATTTGTTTCTGATTTTTATTAGTCTTGGTTTTTTTTTCAATAATCAGTAAAACTCAGATAGTTATTTAAAACCTACATAAACGAAAAACTTCAAAAAAGTAAACTTTATCAAACCAACACAGATTATAAATAAAAAAGCTATTTTTGCAGAAAGCTATTATTTGTAAAAAAATGCATTCAATAATCCAATATCAAGAAACAATAAAAACTCATTTTGAAGAGTTAAAACTAACAAAGGAGCCTAAGAATTTATACGAACCTATCCAATATATTATTTCATTAGGAGGTAAAAAAATGCGTCCTGTTTTAACCTTAATGGCTAGTGAAATTTTTAATGGTTCATTAGAAAATGCAATTCATGCAGCAGCAGCAATTGAAGTATTTCACAACTTTTCATTGATTCACGATGACATTATGGATGATGCTCCTCTAAGAAGAGGTCACCAAACCGTTCATGAAAAATGGAATATAAATACTGGAATCTTATCTGGTGATGCAATGCTAATTTTAGCATATCAATATTTTGAAAATTACGAACCTATAATCTTTCAAAAACTGGCAAAACTTTTCAGTAAAACCGCTTTAGAAGTTTGTGAAGGACAACAATACGATGTTGATTTTGAAACACGTGATGATGTGACGATTTCAGAGTATTTAAAAATGATTGAATACAAAACAGCCGTTTTAGTTGGCGCAGCAATGAAAATGGGAGCTATTGTAGCAGAAACTACAGAAGAAAACGCAAATTTAATATATGATTTTGGATTAAATTTAGGAATTGCTTTTCAACTACAAGATGATTATTTAGATGCATTCGGAGATCCTGAAACTTTTGGAAAACAAGTTGGAGGAGATATTATTGAAAACAAAAAGACATATTTATATTTAAAAGCACTTGCGCAGAGTGATAATGAAGAGAAAGAACAGTTACTACATTTATTTTCTATTCAACCAAACGATAATACAGACAAAATAGAATCTGTTAAAACGATTTTCAATAATTCTGGAGCATCAAAAGAAACACAAATAGCAATAAAAGAATACACATTAAAAGCGTTTGAAACACTTAACAAAATGCATATTTCTAATGAAAAGAAAGAAATATTAAGAACCTTTGGAGAAAAGTTAATGAATAGAAATGTATAAACCACCTATAGATATTGATTCTTTAATTTCTCAAGCAGAGGAAGAACATCTGTACTTTAAATTGATTGAACAAACTAATAAAGACTTTGCTTTAGCAAATGAAAGCATAGACATTCCATTAAATATTTTTCCTTTTCAATTTAAAGATTTAGTTCACGAAAAAATATTAAAATTAATACAATTTAAATTCGCTGAATACTTAAACCTGTTATATATCATTGATGTATCAGAAGAGCAAATCAAAAAATTAGACGGCTCTGATTTAGTACTCCTATCTGAACAAGTTACTTTCTTGATATTGAAAAGAGAATGGCAAAAAGTTTGGTTTCGTAATAAATATTAGATAAAGATTACTTTTAAAACATTAAAAATAAACTCTTACAAAAGGAATCAATGCATCTGCATAAACACCATCGTTGTCTTTATGAAGCACATTATATCTAACGCCTAATGTTACATTATTTGTCCTATAACCTGCTCCAATAAACAAGGCTGTATTCCAAAAATCATCATTAAAATTGCCATAAAATCCATCATATTTAGAATTAACCCTAAGTTGTTCAATTTCAGTAGAAATTTGAATTTCACGAATTGGATTAAATAAAGCAATAATACTTCCTCCGTAAATATTAGATTGATAATATCCTTTTTGTTTCACATAACTATACTGAAGGCCCAAACCAGCAGAAAAATACTCATTGAAATTATAAATTCCACTCGGAGCCACAGTAATATTTGTAAAATTGCTTCCAAATCCTAAACCAAGTCCTCCACCAAATTGTACATTCTCCCAAAAAGGATTTTTTGTTTTAATAGAAGCGTCTTCTTGAGCATTAACTACAAGAAAAGGTGTGATTAAAAAAGCAAAAAAAAGGGATTTTGTTAAAAAGAGAATCAAATTCTTTTTCATAAGCTATTTTCTAAAAAAATTATGTTATAAAAATACAAATTTCTTTAAAAGATTATTACAAATGTTTTACTTTTGTACAATTATTTTTAACCAAATCGTCATTAAGACTGAATTATGGATAGGTTTTCCTTTTTAAACGCAGCACATACTGCATTTTTCGCAGATTTATACGATCAATATTTACAAAACCCAGACACTGTAGAGCCAAGCTGGAGGAGTTTTTTCCAAGGCTTTGATTTTGCTGTAACAAACTATGGTTCACAAGATATTGTTAGTCAAATTACTTCAGGGGATTTTTCATGTGACCATGTTTCTGAAAAATTACATAAGGAGTTTAACGTTCTAAAACTTATAGAAGGATATAGAACACGTGGACATTTATTTACAAAGACTAATCCAGTTAGAGAGCGTAGAACATATTCTCCAACATTAGCATTAGAAAACTTCGGTTTATCGCAAGCTGACTTAACTACTGTTTTTGATGCAGCTAAAATGTTGAATATGCCTTCAAGCACATTAGCCGACATTATCAAACATCTTGAAAGTGTTTACTGCCAGTCTATTGGAGTAGAATTTATGTACATTAGAGATCCTAAAGTACAAGATTGGATAAAAAACAGGTTAGACGTAAATAATAATCAACCTAATTTTTCTCCAGAAAAAAAGAAAAAAATCCTTGGAAAACTGAATGAAGCCGTTTCTTTTGAAACATTTCTTCATGCAAAATACGTAGGACAAAAACGTTTTTCATTAGAAGGATGTGAATCTGCTATTCCAGCTCTTGACGCTTTAATTGAAGCAGCAGCAGACAAAGGAGTAGAGCAATTTGTAATGGGAATGGCTCACAGAGGTCGTTTAAATGTATTGGCAAATATTTTTGGCAAAAACACTCAAAACATCTTTTCAGAATTCGACGGAAAAGACTATGATGACGATATGAATTTTGATGGAGACGTAAAATACCATTTAGGATTAACGTCAGACAGGACAACTAGTTCAGGAAAAAAAATAAACTTAAACTTAGCACCTAATCCATCACATTTAGAGACTGTTGGAGCAGTAATAGAAGGAATTACAAGAGCAAAACAAGATCGTTTTTACAAAGAAGATGTTTCTAAAGTTTTGCCTATTGCAGTACATGGTGATGCTGCAATTGCTGGACAAGGAATTGTTTACGAAATTATTCAAATGGCAAAACTTGATGGATACAAAACAGGTGGAACAATTCACTTAGTAATCAACAATCAAGTTGGTTTTACAACAAATTATTTAGATGCACGTTCGTCTACATATTGTACAGATATTGCAAAAGTTACACTATCACCAGTTCTTCATGTTAATGCAGATGATGCTGAAGCAGTAGTTCACGCTATGTTATTTGCTTTAGATTACAGAATGGAATTTGGCACAGATGTATTTATCGACTTGTTAGGATATAGAAAATATGGTCATAATGAAGGTGATGAACCAAAATTCACTCAACCAATCTTATATAAAGCAATTTCGAAACATAAAAATCCACGTGATATTTACGCGGAGAAATTAAGACAGGAAGGAATTATTGATGCTAACTATGTTAAAGAATTAGAAGCAAAATATAAAGCCGATTTAGATGAGAGTTTAGAAGAGTCTCGTAAAAAAGACCTTACGGTAATTACTCCATTTATGCAAAACGAATGGACTGGTTTTGAACAAGTTTCTGATGGGGAAATGCTTAAAAAGTATGATACCTCCTTCGATAAGAATTCATTAACTGAAATCGCAACAACAATTTGTGAATTACCCTCAGATAAAAAATTCATCAATAAAATCACAAAGATTATCAAGGATCGAAATGATATGTATTTCGAAAAAGATACTCTAGATTGGGCAATGGGTGAATTATTAGCATATGGATCACTTATAAAAGAAGGATTTGATGTTCGTATTTCAGGTCAAGATGTAGAACGTGGAACATTCTCACACCGTCATGCTGTTGTTAAAGTTGAAGATTCAGAAGAAGAAGTAATCCTACTTAATAATATTAAAGACAAAAAAGGAGAATTCTATGTTTACAACTCTCACCTTTCAGAATATGGAGTTGTTGGTTTTGAATATGGTTATGCATTAGCCTCTCCAAAAACATTAACAATTTGGGAAGCACAATTTGGAGATTTTTCAAATGGTGCTCAAATTATGATTGACCAATATATTTCTGCTGGTGAAGACAAATGGAACAATCAAAATGGACTAGTAATGTTATTGCCTCATGGTTATGAAAATCAAGGAGCAGAGCATTCATCAGCTCGTATGGAACGCTATTTACAAATGTGTGCTAAGCACAATATGTATATTGCAGATTGTACAACTCCAGCTAATTTCTTCCACTTGTTGAGAAGACAAATGAAAACTAATTTCCGTAAACCATTAATTGTATTTACACCAAAAAGCTTATTACGTCATCCATTAGCAGTTTCAACATCTAATGAAATGGCAAATGGACAATTCCAAGAAATTTTGGACGATCCAAATGTAACTGACAAAAAAGCAATTAAAACATTGGTATTGTGTACAGGAAAAGTATATTACGATATTATTGAAAAACGCGAAGAGTTAGAAAGAAATGATGTAGCTGTTGTTCGTTTAGAACAGTTATTCCCATTAGCAATAGACCAAATAAAAGAGATAATTGCAAGTTATCCAAATGTTGATGACTATGTTTGGGCACAAGAAGAACCAAAAAACATGGGAGCTTATAGTTATATGTTGATGAATTTCGATTTAGTTAAACTTCGTTTAGCATCACCAAAAGCATATAGTGCACCAGCAGCAGGAAGTTATGAACGTTCTAAAAAACGTCAGAAGAATGCTATTGCAATGGTTTTTGATAAAACATTATTTCAATAAATTAACTACCTTTAAAAAGTAGCTAAACAACACAAATAGAATATAGTCCTAAAAGATTAAAATTATTAAGATATGATTTTAGAAATGAAAGTCCCTTCACCGGGTGAATCAATTACAGAAGTAGAAATTGCAACTTGGTTAGTACAAGATGGTGATTACGTAGAAAAAGATCAAGCTATAGCTGAAGTAGATTCAGATAAAGCAACATTAGAGTTACCTGCGGAAGCAAGTGGAATTATTACACTTAAAGCTGAAGAAGGCGATGCAGTAGCTGTTGGAGCAATTGTATGTTTAATTGATACAAGTGCTGCAAAACCAGAAGGATCAACATCTGAAGCTCCAAAAACAGAAGCGAAAGTAGAAGAGAAAAAACCAGAAGCTCCAAAAGCAGCTCCAGTTGCTGAAAAAACATATGCTTCTCAAACTCCTTCTCCTGCAGCAAGAAAAATTTTAGACGAGAAAAACATTCAACCTTCTGACATTATAGGAACAGGGAAAGATGGAAGAATCACTAAAGACGATGCATTAAATGCTGTACCATCAATGGGAACTCCAACAGGTGGATCTCGTGGTTCTGAAAGAACTAAATTATCAATGTTACGTAGAAAAGTAGCAGAGCGTTTAGTTGCAGCTAAAAATGAAACAGCAATGTTAACGACTTTCAATGAAGTTAACATGACACCTATTAATATTATCCGTAATCAATATAAAGATGAATTCAAAGCTAAACACAATGGTGTTGGCTTAGGATATATGTCTTTCTTTACAAAAGCAGTTACAAGAGCTTTACAACTTTATCCAGACGTAAATTCAATGATGGATGGCGATTATAAAGTAGCTTACGACTTTGCTGATATCTCAATTGCAGTTTCTGGACCAAAAGGTTTAATGGTTCCTGTTGTTCGTAATGCAGAAAACTTAACATTTAGAGGTGTTGAAGCGGAAATCAAAAGATTAGCACTTAGAGCTCGTGATGGCCAAATTACAGTTGATGATATGACAGGTGGAACATTTACTATTACAAACGGTGGTGTTTTTGGAAGTATGTTATCTACTCCAATTATTAATCCTCCTCAATCTGGAATTTTAGGAATGCACAATATTATTGAGCGTCCAATTGCAGTAAATGGTAAAGTTGAAATTCACCCAATGATGTATGTTGCATTATCTTATGACCACAGAATTATCGACGGTCGTGAGTCTGTAGGATTCTTAGTAGCTGTGAAAGAAGCTTTAGAAAATCCAGTAGAATTATTAATGGATAACAATCCTAAAAAAGCTTTAGAATTATAGTATAAAGTTGTCTTTTAGATTTACAATATTGCCCGACAGATTTAAAAATCTGTCGGTTTTTTTTATATTATAACAAATACAAATAATGATTACTATAATCAATAATAGCTTTTCCATTTAATAAAATATCCGCACCAATAATACCATCTACAGGTTTTGTTTTATATAGTCTTAAAGCTTCATTAACATGACTCATATTAAAAATAATTAAATTAAAATCACTAGTTTTCCATCTACTTAACTGTAATTTATTATTTTTAGATAATTGAGTATCCATTCCAATAGCTCCAGCACCAGCAGCTTTGGTTTCAGAATTTTCTGCAAATAATTGGAATTTCTCAATTCCTTCTAGTCCTACACAGCTATTACTTGCACCAGTATCTAATATAAAAGTGCCTTTTACTGTATTTATAGAGGCTTTAATTAATAAATGCTGTGTTTTTAAAATAGTAAACTTAATTTTTTTATATTTCTTTCCTTTTAAGAAATCTTGTAAATCTTCCATAAATCAAAAATAGCACAATACAGGTAATTAATCCTAATAGTAAATAATATAAATATGAGGTTTTAGGAGTATCAATTACACCATAATACACAAAAGCACTCCAATAATAAGGAGATTTTTTAGCATTAGAGATGGATTCATTCTGAAGATAATCTTTTTTAGAATTATAATTAGACTCAAAAAAGGAATGATTATTAAAATAGTTCGTGTAAAAATTAGTCATAATTTCAGCAGTAGCATAATCATTAATTTTCCAAAGACTAAACAAGATATTTTTAGCACCAGCATATTGAAAAGCTCTAGCAATACTGATAGAACCTTCTCCTTTTTGCAACTTCCCTACTCCTGTTTCACAAGCACTTAAAATCACTAAATCAGGATTACAATTTTCAAGTCCGTATAATTCATTGACAAGCATAACATCATCATAGAAAACCAAAGTTGCAGGAGTTGTAAATGAACCACTTGTACCATGTGTCGATAAATGCAAAATGGAATATTGAGTAGTATTCTTTTTGAAGTTCATTCTATTTGCATTTTTATTCATAAACAATACTGCATTATTTTTTTCTAATACTTTCGCTTCATCTATAGAATATTCTAAAAAGGCATTTGTATTTTTAAAAACAGGAAAGAAACCTGCTATTTTATTGTTTTTCTTTGAAGTATTGTTTTGAATATAAAAAGCAGCATTTGTTTGATATGCCATTTTATTTTGGAAGAGTAGAAATGGGATTTTTGAAAAAGTTGTAGTTTCAGATTTATGTGTAACCAATGCATCAAAAGAAATAAAATGTAAAATTCCATCAGGAATAATCACAAGTGTTTTATGTTGTTCTAATTGTTTTAGATTTAAAAGATTGAATAATGAAAATGCAGTTGATGAAAATGCAAGAACATCGTTGTTTATCGCATTTGAATCATCAAAGTAATGAATGAATTTTTGCAATATATCAATGTTCTTTTTATCTAAAGCTATTCTCTCCCAATGAATTTTATTATGATTAAAATAAAATGAATAAAAACAGTCTTTACCCCAAAAATAATATAACATTTGCGCTTTATCCTTCTCTAGCTTTACTTCTAAAGTATCTAATGATAAAGAAAAATCCTCATTCTTTTTAAACGTTTTATTTATTCTCTCATTAACCTCTTTTAATTCGATACTTAACGTAGTTAAATCATCATTTAGCTTTACAATCTTCGTTGGATTATCATGTGTAATTTGTAATCTTACATATTCATTAATTAAAGATTCTTGCTTTGAAAGCAATACATTTTGAAGTTTTAAATCTTTATTATTAGGGAATCGTTGAAGTAATGTTTTTTGATTATTTCTTTCTTTTAAAACAGTATTTTTGCTATTTTCAGCATATTTGAATGCCATTTTTAAGAGCAAGCTTGATTTCTCTTTTTCATATTCTTTCCATAATATATCAATACATTTTTCTGTACGCTTTCGGTCTTCAACTTGTTGTAAAATTTGTGATTCTTGTGAAACAAGGTTTTCGTTAATTAAACTACTAGCATGAAAACTTAAATCATAAAATGCCAATTTCCTCGTAGTTGATTTTTCAAGAAATGCTAATCCATCAAAAATGTTTATAAATGCTGTTTCTCCATATATATTGCTTTTTTCAGGAAGTATATTTTGTTTTAAAAACGGTAATAAACTTTTTAAAGCATTCGTATAACTTTGTTTTGCTAATACATTATTGTTAAGTTTTAAAAAAAGAGAAGCTTCATCAATATAAAAATTAGCAATATCACGAGCTGTATTATTTTCATTCTGAAAAAACAGATTTTTTGCTTTTTCAAATTCGCTTCTTGCTAATACTGAATTCCCTTTTTGCAACGAAATAAAGGCTTTGTTTTTTATTGATTGATAATCATCTTTATTAAGTGTTAATAAGCTTGAAGCATCATCATATTTTTTTAAGGCAATATAATTAACTGCTAAATTGTTTTCTAAATCAGCTCTTTGTTTTGTAGAAATGTTTTTATTCTGAAGCTCCTTCTCTAAAATAGAAGCAGCCATTTTGTGATTTCCTGTATTATGATATACAACAGATAAATTTAAAATTGCTGCTGTTTTTTGAAACGAATTCCCTTCTTTCTCTGCTAAAAACAAGTAACTTTTAATAGTGTTTTCTGCAAGAGTATAATTTCCTGTTATAGTGTATAAATGGGCTAAAGGTTTTAAACAATATTCAATAATATCATAGTTTGCCAAATTATTAACCGAGTAGTTTTTCCAAGCAAATTCATACGATTTTATAGCATTATTGATTTGATTGAATTTCTTTTCATAAAATGCTTTATTACAACTTAAAATAACTAGTGCTAATTGTTCTTCTTTTGTATTAACCTCAGAAACAAATTGGTTTTCTTTATTTCTTAATATTTCTAAGCCTGAAACAGATGGTTTAGCAATAAAAATATCGGTTGCATCATATATTTGATCTTCTAAATTTTGGGAAAACCCTAATATAGAAAAAAAGAAGAGAAACCAGAAAAAATTAAAATTTCCAAATTGCATAAAAGTGCCAAGAATCAAAATCAGTTTTAAAATTTTTATAATATCTAATACCTACACTAGGCCCAATTCTAGCAAAACCAAAAGTTGTGTCTAAAAAAAATTGTGTTTGCACTTCTGTTTTTTCTTTGATAAATTGAGAATTACTTCGAGTTAATTCTCCATATTCATTTCCAGGAACAAAACCAGAAGGACTCTGGGTAACCTCATAATAACGAATTGTATTAATTCTTTCTAATTCAGATGAAATTATAGTTGTTATATGTGGTCCAAAACCAACTCCTATATAATTATTTATATTATATCGGAGAGAAACAGGAACAGTTTCTATAATTTTTTGTGATTTTTGTGAAGTGTTTTCTCTACCTACAAAAGCATTGTCAATAACAGTTCCATTATTTAAATCAAATGGTCCAACAACTTCTGGATCATTAGAAATAGAGGTTGTTCTCTCACTTTCAAAGTCATGCTTATTTGCATATAACTCGCTTTGCCAATAAAAACGATACGATTTAAATGGTGAAATTGTAATTCCAGTAAAATAACTTCTAGAGTTGTTTAATCTTGGATAATAATTATAACCCGCTTTTATTCCTATAGAAATTCCTGGATTAAATCGAGTTCTGGAATAATTAGTTATAATAGGTTCGTTTTTATCAAATATTATAGATGTTCTACTTTTAGTGGTTTGTTTATGGAAGTCTTTTCCAAATTTCAAACTATATTTTACAAATCCCTTTGTAGAATCTTTCTCTGTTACATTTTTTTGCTGTGTACCAGGTAAATATATGTTTTTGAAAGTAAAAATAATTTGTTTTTGTTTGATAATAGTATCTAAACAACTATATCTTACCTCTTCGTTTTTTGGACAAATTGGACATTCTGGATACATATTTTCTATTTGCAGAGTTGATTTATCAAACATATCAGGGACATCTGTTTCTAAACGAATAGTTCTTGCTGGTCCTTCTCCATCATTTTGAAAACGAGTTTTAAATTTAATCCGTTTAAAACGAACTAATCTATAATTTATAAATAAACCACTAGTAGACATTTTATTAGGATCATGTGATGTTACAATCTCCATTTCCATATCTTTTACTCTGTGATTTTCATAGTTATCATCAGGAACGTAAATGCTTCTTACTTTTAAAATAGCACTTGTGTCTTTAATCATTTCTGGTGTTGTTTTTAAACTGAAGAAAATATTACGTTGCTCATTTGGGTTTAAATTCTTAAATGTTATTTTTTTTCCTTTTTTAAAGACTTGTTTTGCTTCCTCAATACTCAAAGGAAGATTCTTTCTTTCTGTTGTATCTTGAAATTTAACAGCAGTGTACATTCTATTCTCAGAAGAAGCATAAGCAGAAAATTGATCGTCATAATCGTTACTATAAACTAAATCACTTCCTAAATCACTAATATTTTCATCATTGTAATTTCTAATTTCAAGTAACTCAAAATTATCATTTTTAAATTCTTTTTCGTTGTAATAAAAATAAATCGTGCCATTAGTTACATATTCTTTTTCATTTTTATAACTCAATGTTATTACAAAATCTTCATCAGGTAGTGGCTCCCTATTTCTCCTTAATTCAATAGGATCTTTTAAAATTTGAATTTCATTGTCCGAAACATCTGCTGTTTCATTTGTTTTCACTTTTTTCGGACGAGTGGTAGGTGTTTTCCCTGTATCATAATTATTAGTAACCCATAATTTTACTTCATAATCACCTGGTTTTTTATAAGTATGCTTTGGTTCTTTTTTAGTACTGTAGCTTCCATCTCCAAACTCCCAATAATAACTATAAAAAGCTTTTGGAGCACCTGCAATTTGATTTAAAGATGGTGTTTCCGAATTAAAAATAAACGTATTTTGGTTCTGACTTGGAAGTATAGTTGCTTTCCTAGTAACTGTATCCTGAACTTTAGTTTGAGAAAAAAGCACACCAGAAGTTATTAAAACAATAAGTGTAGCTATTTTTTTAAACATAATCATCAGATTTTTGGAATTTAAATTAAATATAAGAAAAAGTGATGAGCTATTCATCACTTTTTCAAAAACAAACTTAACTAAATTATGGTAAAGCATTTATATCAGCAATTAATTGCGTTTCATCACCTAAAATTGTTTCAGCAAGAGTAAAATCATAGACCGCATTTTCAGTTATAGTTACAGATTTAATAGCATATCTCCATTGTCCGCTTTCTTCAGTCACAAAAATGACATGACAAGCTAATCCAATTGGGATTTGACCATAATGTTCAGAAAATTGACCTGTAGATGCATTATAAGTATCTAATTTTGCTAAAGCACTACCTTCTCCATCATAATGTAAATAAACAGCACTATTTTCAAAATTATATCCAGAAGGAACAGTTGCTAAAATTTCAGTTTTTGGACCAGTATAATTATAAAATTTGTCAACATTTGTCCAACCGAAGTTATTAAAATAAGCATAGTATGTACCTCCTGCCGTATCTTGTTCAAAGAAAACACCTCCTTGATTTCCATTAGGATCTTCCTGCTCTCTCCAGTCTAAATTTCCATCTTCATCAATAGTTCCATCCCATAGAATCATATCATTTTCAACAGTAGTTAAACTTGCAGGGATTCTCAAATTCATACTACAGTTAATCTCTAATTGTTGTCCGTTTTGGGTAGCATTAATAAAAAATTCTCCGCCAGAAATAAGCATTGCCATATCTCCATTTGGCATCATTCCCATTGTTGTTTTATTGGTTACCAACATTGTTCCTCCATCGAAAACCTCTATGTATTTAATAGCAGCTGTTCCTGTAATAGCATTCCCATTCAATGTTAAGCATGAAGGATTAATATCAATTTCAACTCCATTAGCAGAAGTAAAAGTAGTTATCCCATTCGCAGTATTTAATTGGAACTCTTGAGTAATATTCTCTAATGCATCTTCTCTTAATGCGTTAAATTCTGCTGCTGAAGGTAAATCACAAAGTCCATCACAGTCATTATCATCCGATTTTTCACAGCTAGTAAGAATTGTCATTGATAATACAATAATTAATGCGGCTTTAAAAAAAATCGATCTATTTTCCGCTTTTCTGTTTAAAAAAAATAACTTTTTCATAATTTTTGTTTTTAAATTCTATTAATATATCAATCAAAACATTAAAATGTTACCCTACTCCTTTTATTTATTTTCTAATTCTATTGATATCTTTTTATCTTAGCTACTTAAATAAATTGTTCATGGTAGAAAAAAATGCACATCAAGATCAATTATATATAGATGGATTATTAAATAATAATACTAAAATTATTCATGCTATATATAAAAAATTTGCTCCAAAGGTTACTCATTATATAAAAATGAATAATGGAAGTGAAGATGAAGCTCAAGATGTTATTCAAGAAGTATTGATTACAATTTACAATCAGGCAAAACAAAATAATTTAAAAATAACTTGCCCTTTTGATGCTTATTTTTTCCTATTATGTAAAAGAAAATGGTTAAATGAATTGAAAAAATCTTCAAATAAAGAGGTAACATTACAAGATGATAATGTATCTAAAGATGAATCACTTCAAGAAATGCTATTCGAAACAGAACTATTTAATGAAAAACAAGCGTTGTTTGAAAAAATGTTTTTACAATTAGGAGAAAAATGTAAAGAATTACTCAAACTGAGTTTTATATTAAAGACGATGGAAGAAGTAGCAACAACTTTGAATGTTTCTTACGCTTATGCAAGAAAGAAAAAATCACTTTGTACAGGAAAACTAACTGAAATGATTCGAGAATCTATAGAATATAAATCCTTAACGAAACAATAGAATGCAAGAAGATATATATATCCTTTTTGAAAATTATTTACAAAACAAAATGGTTTTCGAAGAAAAAGCTGCTTTTGAAGAGCAACTTCTAAATGATAATGATTTAAGGGAAAAACTAGAATTATACAAAGAGACTACTCAGTTTTTAAAAACTAAATATTCTCAAGAAGGTAAAATGTTTGAAGAAAACTTAAAGGAAATTGCTAAGAATTATGCTTCTCATGAAACAATTTCTAGCAAACCAAAAGTTATTTCAATACATAAAAAATGGTTTACTATAGCTGCTACAATACTTCTATTCATTTCAATTTGGTTTTTTATTCAAACTTCTAATCCTAAATATACTGATTATAATGAACATCAAAAAGCATATTTCACAGAAAGAAGTGATGTAAATGAAAGCTTAAAACAAGCTCAAGACGCCTTCAATGCAAAAAATTTCAAAGAAGCTGTTTCTTATTTTAAAAAAACAAAACAAACTAACAATTTAGGACTAGAAGAAGAATTATATTATGCCATTTCATTAATAGAAATCAATCAATATGACCAGGCTGAAAATATATTAAATACATTAAAAAATGGCAAATCGGTATACAAAGAAAAAGCTATTTGGTATTTAGGTCTATCCAAATTGAAACAAAAAGAATATTCAAAATGTAAGGAATACTTAGAATTATTACCTGAAAGTGCAGAAGATTATCAGAAAGCACAACGAATTTTGAAAGAATTATAACACATAAATGAAAAAGGAACCAAAGCTACTGAACATTCAGTAGCTTTTTTGGTTATATACCAATAAAGATTTTAAATTTGCACTCTAAATTTTTTATTTTGAACAATCCTATTACGCTTACAGATACTCATACACATCTATATTCTGAAGAATTTGATCAAGACAGAAATGAAAGTATTCAAAATGCTATTAACGCTGGAGTTTCTCGTTTTTTTATTCCTTCAATTGATTCTAATTATACCCAAAAAATGTATGATTTAGAGCAACAATATCCTGAAAATATATTTTTAATGATAGGCTTACACCCTACTTATGTTAAAGAAAATTATTTAGAAGAATTAGCTCATGTAGAAAAAGAATTAGCTTCAAGAAAATTCTATGCAATAGGAGAAATTGGAATTGATTTATACTGGGATAAAACATTCCTAAAAGAACAACAATATGTTTTTAAACATCAAATACAATTAGCAAAAAAACACAAATTAGCTATCAATATTCATTGTAGAGATGCATTTGATGAAGTATTTGAAGTTTTAGAGAGTGAAAAAAGCGATGACTTATTTGGTATTTTCCATTGTTTTACTGGTGATTTCAAGCAAGCTAAAAAAGCAATAGATTTAAATATGAAATTAGGAATAGGAGGAGTTGCTACCTTTAAAAATGGAAAAATAGACCAATTCTTAAAAGAAATTGATTTGAAAAATATTGTTTTAGAAACAGATTCTCCCTATTTAGCACCAGTGCCTTATCGTGGAAAAAGAAATGAAAGTAGTTATACCTTATTAGTTGCGCAGAAATTAGCAGAAATTTATAACGTGTCAGTAGCAGAAATTGCTAATATTACTACGGAAAATTCGAAAGCAATTTTCGGAATTTAACGAAGAATTTACCGCCATTTATTATTTTTTTTGTTCTTTTGTGTACCGATTTTTTAAAAATCCTTATGTCTAAATTTGATTCTATTCGTCCGTTTTATGATTCTGAGGTTAACGAAGCCTTGTGTTCTTCATTAAATCATCCTATGATGAAAGCGATGATGAATTTTACCTTTCCAGATACTGAAGAAGAAGTTTGGAAAGAACAATTAAAAAAAACACACTCAATACGTGATTTTCAAGTTAATTTTGTGTATCAATCTATAATGAAAGTATTAGAAAAAAGCTCAGATGGATTAACTACTTCTGGCTTTGAAAAATTAGAACCTAATACATCTTATCTTTTTATTTCAAATCATAGAGATATTATTTTAGATACATCATTACTTAATGTTTCATTGTTCGACCATGGATTAGTTATGACAGCTTCTGCAATTGGAGATAATTTAGTACAAAAAGATTTTGTATTAAACTTATCAAAATTAAACAGAAACTTCCTAGTTCAAAGAGGATTAACACCTCGTGAATTACTCCAAAGCTCTAAATTAATGTCTGAATACATGTACCATTTACTATCAAAGGAAAATCGTTCCGTTTGGATTGCGCAAAGAGAAGGACGAACTAAAGATGGAAATGATGCAACACATCAAGGTGTCTTAAAAATGCTAGGAATGGCTTCAGATGAAAAAGAAGTTACCGATTTTTTCAAAAAAATAAAAATCGTTCCAGTCTCTATTTCTTATGAATATGACCCAACCGATGCATTAAAAATGCCACAATTATTAGCACAAGCTAAGGATGAAGTTTATATAAAAAATAAAAACGAAGATTTCATTACACTTCTAAGTGGAATTATAGGGCAAAAAAAACGTATCCATATCCATGTAGGAAATGTTATTAACAAAGAACTTGACTATATTAAAATTCATAATGATAACACAAACAAACAAGTTCAAGCATTAGCTAATGTAATAGACGATTCTATATTACAGCATTATAAATTGTGGCCAACAAACTATATTGCTTATGATATATTAAATAATACCACTCAATATTCACAATTCTACACAACTGAGGAAAAACAATTATTCCAAAGAAGGTTTGAAATGAGAATTGACACAGATAACAAAACACTAAGAGACGGATTTTTGGCAATGTATGCTAATCCAGTTGTAAATAAAATGAAATATAATAATGCCGAATAAGCCACAAATTTTACTTATTTATACTGGAGGAACCATTGGAATGGTTAAGGACTTTTCTACTGGTGCTCTCAAAGCATTTAATTTTAAAAAATTACTTAATAAAATCCCTGAAATACAACTTTTAGATTGCAATATTGACACCATTTCTTTTGAATTTCCAATAGATTCATCTAATATGAATGTTCAGTATTGGCAACAAATAGCAACAATAATAGAAGAAAATTATTCAACATTTGATGGTTTTGTTGTTCTTCATGGTTCTGACACAATGTCTTATAGCGCTTCAGCATTAAGTTTCATGCTTGAAAACCTTGAAAAACCAGTTATTTTCACAGGTTCTCAATTACCAATAGGAGACCTAAGAACGGATGCTAAAGAAAATTTAATTACAGCAATTCAAATTGCTTCATTACAACAAAATGGAGTCGCTATTATTCAAGAAGTTGGCCTGTACTTTGAATATAAACTATACAGAGGAAATAGGACAACCAAAATTAGTGCTGAACATTTTAATGCTTTTGCCTCTCCAAATTTTTCAGAATTAGCAGAGTCAGGAGTCCATTTAAAGATAAACAAAGATATTTTATTAAGAAAAATAGCAAATAAAAAACTAAAAGTCAATAAGAATTTCGATAAAAATGTTGTTATTTTAAAAGTTTTTCCCGGAATTAATGAGGATGTTGTTGAGGCAATCATAAATATAACAAATTTAAAAGGAATTGTTTTAGAAACTTATGGCTCAGGAAATGCTCCTACAGAAAAATGGTTTATAGAAAAATTAAAAAAGGCAATAAATAAAAAAATTCACGTTATAAATGTTACGCAATGTAGCGGAGGTGCTGTCGCTATGGGACAATATGAAACAAGCACACAATTAAGGGACATAGGAGTTATTTCAGGATTTGATATCACAACAGAAGCTGCAATAACAAAATTAATGTATTTATTGGGACAAAAAGTTTCTTTTAATGTATTTAAAACTATTTTTGAAACCAGTTTAAGGGGCGAACTATAGTAAAAAATGCTATTAAAATTTTTATTCCTGAATTTTTTTACGTTATTTAGCGCCCTTGAAATTGACATATCAATGGAGAGGTGTCCGAGAGGTCGAAGGAGCATGCCTGGAAAGTATGTATGCTCCGAAAGAGCATCGAGGGTTCGAATCCCTTCCTCTCCGCGTAAGAAATATTTTTAATTTCATAAATTATTTTATACTTTTAACCAAATTAACTAATTAAATTTAAGAACAAAAGCGATGAAAAGATTATTTTCTATTTTAGCAATCACAGGGCTTATGACTTTTGGTAACATTCAAGCTCAAGATTCTACAGCAACTGAAACACCTGCGACAGAACAAGTTCAAGAAGAAGTAACAACTGATGAAGAAGCTGTAGTTGTTGATGATGCAACAGAAATTGAAGCTGAGCCGACTTTTACTCAAAAAATGAAACAACGTTTCATTGAAGGAGGTCCTGGTTTTATGGGAATTGTATTAATCTGTTTGATTTTAGGATTAGCAATTGCTATTGAAAGAATTATTTATTTAAATCTTTCTACTACAAACTCTAAAAAATTGATTTCTAATGTAGAAGACGCATTAAAATCTGGTGGAGTTGAAGCTGCAAAAGAAGTATGTAGAAATACATCTGGTCCAGTAGCATCTATCTTTTATCAAGGTTTAGATAGACATTCTCATGGAATTGATTCAGCAGAAAAAGCAGTAGTTGCTTATGGTGGTGTTCAAATGGGACAATTAGAGAAAAATGTTTCTTGGATTTCTTTATTTATTGCACTAGCACCGATGTTAGGGTTCATGGGAACTGTAATTGGTATGATTGAAGCATTTGACCAAATTCAATCTGCAGGATCTATGGAACCATCTTTAGTTGCTGGAGGTATTAAAGTTGCCTTATTAACAACTGTATTTGGTCTTATAGTAGCTATTATTTTACAAGTATTTTATAACTATATCATTGCAAAAATTGATTCTATAGTTAATGACATGGAAGATGCTTCAATTAGTTTAATTGACATCTTATCTGATTACAAAAAATAATAACCTTATAAAACGACAATTGTCATGAAATTACACAATTTAACAAAATTTGCAGCTATTGTCATTGCCATTTTAGGTATTATTTTCTTGGCAGGATTAATGTCTTCAAGTGATGATGACGCCAATAATGGCTGGATTTCACCTTTAATATATTTGTCGTATATCGTACTTGTAATTTGTATTGCTATTGTATTGATATATGTTTTGAAAAATTTATTTTCTAACAAAGAAAATTTTAAAAGAACAATAATTTCATTAGGATTATTTTTAGGTGTAATATTGATATCATACGTATTAGCTGGCGATGAAGAAGTTAAAGCTAATGGTATTATGCATTCAGGTTCTACTTCAAAATTAGTAGGAGCTGGTCTAAATGCTTTTTATTTACTTACTCTTGTTGCATTAGGAACAATGGTTTGGGCATTTTTAAATAAACTTAAAAAATAATTATGGCAAAAAGAGAAGCACCAGAGGTAAATGCTGGTTCCATGGCAGATATTGCTTTCCTTCTTTTAATCTTCTTCTTGGTCACAACTACCATTGGAGTTGATCAAGGAATCAATAGATTATTGCCTAGATATGAAGAGAACCCTCCTGTGCCACCTATTAATGAAAGAAACATAATGAGAGTTCTTGTTAACATGGACAATCAACTTTTGGTTAATGACCAAGTTATGAAGATTGAAGATGTTAGGCAAGCTGCAATTGATTTCTTAGAAAATAATGGCGATGGGACTTGTACATATTGTGAAGGGAAGAAAAACTCTAAATCTTCTGATAATCCAGATGAGGCAGTAATATCATTAATGAATGATGGGCAAACTAGTTATGAAACGTATATAGCGGTTCAAAATGAATTAGTAGCTGCATATTATTTTTTAAGAGATAGAGAAAGTATGAAACGATATGGAAAGAAATACACTGAATTAGAATACGTTGCAAATGATCCAGCATCAAAAGCAATTGAAGGTCTAGTTGAAGAACTAGAACCGAAAGTAAAGAAAATTCAAGAAATGTTTCCAATGAGACTTTCAGAAGCAGAATCAAAAAAGAACTAATAACCCTTTAAGTTTTAGAAACTATGTCTAAATTTAAAAAGAAAAAAACGGGAGGTACTCCAGGAATTTCTACAGCATCATTACCAGATATTGTGTTTATGCTTTTGTTCTTCTTTATGACTGCTACAACTATGAAAGATAGTGATTTAAAAATCGAGAATCGATTACCAAAAGCAGATCAAACGGCAAAGTTGCATAAGAAACAATATATTATGTATATATATGCTGGTAAACCTAAAGAAGGTTATAAATCATTAGGTTCATCTGATCGTATTCAGTTAAATGATAAAATTTCTACAGTAGGAGATCTTAGAAGTTTTGTAATCACTGAAAGAGCAGAAAGAAATTCTGAAGACGAGAAGTATTTAACAGCATCTTTAAAAATTGACAAAGATGTTAAAATGGCACTAGTACAAGATATTAAAACTGAATTACGTAAAGTAGATCAGTTGAAAGTAAATTATACTACAACTCAAGGAAATCCTATTAAATAAATAAAAGTATTCTTTTCATTTATAAAATATAAAAGGTACGCGTTTTGCGTACCTTTTTTTATTATTTTTATACCTAATCTTTACAGATCAATGCGTACAATTATTTTGCTTTTATATATTTTAATGTTTTCAGCATCTTATTCTCAGGATACTGAAAATAAAATCGCTGTAGATTCTTTATTTAGAGAAGATCAATTCTATGTATCATTGAGTTATAATTTGCTTAGAAATAGTCCTAACAACTATTCTCAGTATTCTTTTTCTTCAGGTGTAACATTGGGATTTTTAAGAGATATGCCAATAACAAAAGACAGAAATTGGTCTATAGGATTAGGCCTTGGCTATTCTTACAATGACATTAAACATAATTTAAAAATTATCCCTTCTTCTCCAAACAACATTTATAGCATAGACAACTCTTATGATAAAAGCAAGCTTATCTTACACTATGCTGAACTACCAATTGAGATTAGATGGAGAAATGCTACATATACTAGTCATAAATTTTGGAGAATATACACTGGGTTTAAGTTTAGTTATCTTTTTGCTAGTAAAAGTATTTTTGAATCAAATTCTGAGAGTTATACAATTAATAGAAGTAACGAAATTGTTAATTTGCAATATGGTCCTTATTTAAGCGTAGGATACAATACCGTAAATCTATATGCTTATTATGGATTAAAATCTCACTTTGGTGATGCCAAAATTGGAGATAAAGACATGAGATTAAATTCTTTTAATGTAGGTTTTATTTTCTATATTTTATAACCAAAAATACCAGAATATCACTTGTGAAAGCACTCCTATAAATCCTCCAACAATTAATTCTATTGACGTATGGGATTTCATGTAAAGCCTAGATGAAGCAACAAAACCTATACACATAACAGAAAAAGCTATAGTATTAACTAAAGGTAATTCTAAGTGAATAGATAATCCATATACGAATGTTCCCAATGAGCATATTCCAATCATGTGTAAACTGGCTTTAAATCGCAGTAAAACACAAATAAAAGCCAATATTGAACTTGAAAAACCGCCTAGAAAAAAATAGAACAACTCTGGCAAAGCATTTAATGACGTACTAAACTTTAGTAATAAAAAAAGCAATATTGCTTGTGTCATCAAAGGTAATTTCCGCTCCTTTAAACTGGCTTCTGTAAATGATGCTACAATCCCAAGAGAAATAAAGAGATAATACAATGAAATAGGCAAAAACAAAGTCAAAATACCTACCTGTATTAAAGTCAAAAGAACCTGAGATTCATAAATATAAGTCTGAGATACTATGAAATAAAAAAGAGTTCCATATAAAGAAATAAATATTGGATGAAAAACATAAGAAAATAAAGGTAATACTTTTTTTAAATCCATATTTTAGGAAAATAGCTCTGTTTTTCTAATTTCTATCTATATCTTTTTTCTTAAACGCGCAACAGGAATATCCATTAGTTCTCTATATTTCGCAACAGTCCTTCTAGCAATAGGATATCCTTTTTCTTTTAAAATTTCAGCAAGTTTATCGTCTGGTAAAGGCTTTTTCTTATCCTCATCACTTATAACGGTTTCTAGTATTTTTTTAATCTCAATAGTAGAAACATCTTCTCCTTGATCATTTTTCATTGCCTCACTAAAGTAATCTTTAATTAATTTAGTTCCATAAGGAGTGTCTACATATTTACTGTTTGCAACACGTGAAATGGTAGAAATATCCAACCCAACTAAATCAGCAATATCTTTCAATATCATGGGTTTTAGTTTAGTTTCATCCCCATCTAAAAAATATTCTTCTTGATAATGCATTATAGCATTCATGGTAACAAATAATGTTTCTTGTCGCTGTTTTATAGCATCAATAAACCATTTTGCAGAATCTAATTTTTGTTTTATGAACTGAACCGCATCTTTTTGTGAATTAGACTTCTCATTACTATCCTTGTAGCTTTGAAGCATTTCCTGATAATCTTTAGAAATATGCAATTCAGGAGCATTACGACCATTTAGCAACAATTCTAATTCGCCATCTACGATTCTAATGGTAAAATCAGGCACAACATGCTCTATAGGCTTCTGATTGCCGTCGTATGCACCACCTGGTTTTGGATTTAATTTTTCAATTTCGTCTATAGCTTTTCTTAGTTGTTCTTTAGATATCTCATATTTTTGAAGCAACTTATCATAGTGTTTTTTGGAAAAAGCATCAAATTGATTTTTTATAATATCAATAGCTAATTCAATACTATCTGTAGGCGTTTTGTGCTTTAACTGCAAAAGAAGACATTCCTGCAAATCCCTAGCTGCAACACCAGAAGGCTCTAGTTCTTGTACAATACTTAAAATCTTTTCAACAGTAGCTTCGTTTGTATATATTCCTTGCGTGAAAGCCATATCATCTACTATATCTTGAACAGATCTTCTTATATAGCCCATATCGTCAATACTACCAACTAAAAATTCGGCAATATCTCGTTCATCATCACTTAGAATAAATGTATTTAATTGATTTAATAAATCTTGATGAAAAGTGACTCCTGCAATAAAGGGCATACTATTATCTTCGTCGTCATCACTATAATTATTAGCTTGATATTTATAATCAGGCGTTTCGTCATTACTTAAATATTCATCAATATTAATATCTTCTGCCTCAATCCTTTCTCCTTCATAATCATCATAATCGTCATTAGAATCCCCATACTCATCATCATAATCTAAATTTTCTTCTTTCCCGTTTTCTAATGCTGGATTTTCTACTAATTCTTCTTGAAGTCTTTGTTCAAATGCTTGTGTAGGCAATTGAATTAACTTCATCAATTGAATTTGTTGAGGAGATAATTTCTGTGATAATTTAAATTGTAAACTTTGTCTTAACATTTTTGTTGAATCGTATAACAGTTAATCGTTTAATCGACTAAACAAATATACGATTAAACGATTAAACATTAAATTAAAATTCTGCGTTTTGTGGTGTTCTCGGGAAAGGAATAACATCTCTAATATTTGTCATTCCAGTTACAAACAATACTAAACGCTCAAATCCTAATCCAAATCCTGAATGTACGGCCGAACCAAATCTTCTAGTATCTAAATACCACCATAATTCTTCTTCTTCAATACCTAAAGCTTTCATTTTTTCAACCAAAACATCTAAACGTTCTTCACGTTGAGAACCTCCAACAATTTCTCCAATTCCTGGGAATAAAATATCCATTGCACGAACCGTTTCTTTACCAGGCTCAGTATTTTCATTTAAACGCATGTAAAATGCTTTAATATTAGCTGGATAATCAAACAATATTACAGGACACTTAAAATGTTTTTCAACTAAAAATCGCTCATGTTCGCTTTGTAAATCTGCACCCCATTCTTCAATAATATAATTGAATTTTTTCTTTTTGTTTGGAGTAGAATTCTTTAAAATATCAATCGCTTCAGTATAAGAAACACGTTTAAAGTTATTTTCTAAAACAAATTTTAATTTTTCAAGCAAACTCATTTCACTGCGTTCCGCTTGTGGTTTAGATTTTTCTTCTTCTAGTAATCTACTTTCTAAGAATTTTAAATCATCTTCACATTTTTCAAGTGTATACTTGATAACATATTTAATAAAATCTTCCGCTAAATCCATATTAGCATCTAAATCATTGAAGGCTACTTCAGGCTCAATCATCCAAAATTCTGCTAAGTGGCGAGAAGTATTAGAATTTTCAGCACGGAAAGTTGGTCCAAAAGTATATATTTGACCTAATGCCATTGCATATGTTTCTCCTTCTAATTGCCCCGAAACAGTTAAATTTGTTTCTTTACCAAAGAAATCTTCTTTATAATTTACTTTTCCTTCTTCTGTTCTTGGAGTTCCATCAAATGGCAATGCTGTAACTTTAAACATTTCACCAGCTCCTTCAGCATCACTACCTGTAATAATAGGTGTATTTACATAGAAAAAACCATTTTCTTGAAAATATTGATGCACAGCAAATGACAATGTAGAACGTACACGCATAATTGCACTAAATGCATTAGTACGAACTCTTAAATGTGCTTGCTCTCTTAAGAACTCTAAACTTGGACGATTTCTTAATTGAATAGGATATTTTTCAGGATCACTATCTCCTAAGATTTCAAGTTTCGTTACCTGTATCTCAACAGATTGTCCTTTACCTTTACTTTCTATTAATGTTCCTGTAACTGAAACAGCAGCACTTGTTGTTATTCTTTTTAATGTTTCTTCAGATGTATTCTCAAAATCAACTACACACTGAATATTATTTATTGTTGAACCATCATTTAAAGCTATAAATTGATTATTTCTAAAGCTTCTTACCCAACCTTTAGCTGTAACTTCCTGTAATGTTTTTGTATTGTTTAAAAGGTCTATAACTTTTGTATGTTTCATTTTGTAAACGTTTTAAAGTGCAAATATAAAATTATTCGTTTTTGTTTTCTTCTTCCTCTTCTTTATCTTCTGCTAAGATATCAATTTTAGGCTCTATAAATTCTTGTTCATTAGCAATTGTTTTTTCTAACGTTAACAACAATGCAGGAAGCAATATTAAATTAGCCAACATAGCAAACAATAAAGTTGCCGCAACTAAGCTACCTAAAGCTACTGTTCCTCCAAAACTTGATAATGTAAATACTGAAAATCCAAAAAACAACACAACAGATGTATAGAACATACTAATTCCAGCTTCCTTAACAGTGTTAAAAACTGACTTTTTTATTTTCCAATTGTTTGCTTTTAATTCTTGTCTGTACTTTGCTAAGAAGTGAATAGTATCATCAACAGAAATTCCAAAGGCAATACTAAAAACTAAAATTGTTGAAGGCTTTATAGGAATCCCAAAAAAGCCCATTACTCCCGCAGTAATTATTAATGGTAGAATATTTGGTAACAATGAAATGATAATCATTTTAAAAGACCTAAACAAATAAGCCATTAGCAATGAAATTAGAAAAATAGCAAAGAGTAATGATAACACTAAGTTTTTCACAAGATAATGTGTTCCTTTTTCAAACACATACGCTTTTCCTGTCATAGTAACAGTATATTGTTCAGAAGGGAAAAGGGTATTTATTTTTTCTTGTAATCGATCTTCAATTTTTTTCATTTTATCAGTTCCAATATCTCGCATAAAAGTAGTAACTCTTGCATATTGCCCTGTACTATCTACATAGCTTTTCAGCATGTTTTCATTGCCCTTCTTAGTAGAATTTTTTATATAAGATAAAATAAAAGTTTCCTCTTGTTTTGTAGGCAATTCATAATATTCAGGATTGCCATTATAAAAGGATTGTTTAGCATATTTAACTAAATTTACAACAGAAACTGGTTTTGATAATTCTGGGATTTCTTCTATAGTTTCCTGTAATTCATTAATTCGCTTTAATGTTGCAGATTTTAATGCTCGCTTTGGTTTCTTTGTGTCAATCATTATTTCCAAAGGCATTACACCGTCAAATTCTTTTTCATAAAACACAATATCTTGAAAAAAACCTGCTTTTTTAGGCATATCTTCAATGATACTTCCTGAAATTTTAATTTGATAAATTCCAATAATACCAAAAACTAACAAGGCTATGGCTGATATATAAATTGCAATAGGATGTTTACGAATAGTATTTTCTATCCACTTAACAAATGAGTTGATATAATTTTTTCCTAAATGCGCTAAATGCTTTTCTTTAGGTAATGGCATATAGCTATATATAATTGGAATGATAATTAAACATAAAAAGAATAAGAAAAGAATATTTAATGAAGCAACAATTCCAAACTCTTTTAAAAGTTCACTATCTGTAATAATAAAAGTTGCAAAACCAGCAGCGGTAGTAAGGTTTGTCATTAAAGTTGCGTTTCCTACTTTAGAAATAACGCGTTGTAATGATTTTGCTTTATTACCATGTTTTTTTATTTCTTGTTGATATTTATTGATCAGAAATATACAATTAGGAATACCTATAACAATAATCAGAGGAGGAATAATTGCTGTTAAAACAGTAATTTCGTAATTTAATAATCCAAGTGTTCCGAATGACCACATAACACCAATGATTACAATTAACATTGAAATTAATGTAGCTCTAAAACTTCTAAAAAAGAAAAAGAAAAGCAAAGATGTAATTAATAATGCAGCACCTACAAAAAGTCCAATTTCATCAATGATACTTTGAGAATTTAGAGTTCGGATATAAGGCATTCCCGAAATTTTCAAATCAATTCCAGATGCTTTTTCAAAAGCCTCAATCCTATCATCATTAAGATATTTTATTACAAAATCTTTACGAGCTGAAGTATTTACTATTTTTTTATCAATATATATGGCAAATCGTATCGCTCCTGATTCTTTATTAAAAAGCATTCCTTCATAGAAAGGAAGGTTATTAAAAAACTCCTGCTCCTTTTCTTTAAGATAACTTTCAGAAATTTTTTCATTATTAATAAAAGGAACTAACTTAAAACTTTGTTCAGAAGTATCTTTTTGTAAAACGCGTAAATCCTCAATTGAAAGCGACAATTCAACTGCTTTGTCTTTTTTAATTTCGCCAATGAAATTTTCCCAAAGTTTTATATTTTTTGGGGTAAAAAATGTAGAATCCTTAAAGCCAATAACAATTAAATTCCCTTCTTCTCCAAACTTTTCTAAGAAAGAATTATATTGAATATTTACTTCATGATGATCGGGTAAAAGATTTGCTTCAGTATAAGTAAAACGCATGTTTTTCCACTGAAATGCCATGAAAATAGTAAAAAGGGTAAGAGTAATTAGTAATACTACACGGTTGCGTAAAATTCTACTTGCTATAAAATCCCAAAAACTAGTGGTTAACCATTTTAACATTGCTGAAAAATTTGAAGCGCAAAGGTAATGATTCTTACTTAAATAGTTAGATTACAACAAAAAAAAGAATTAAAACCCAAGATCTATATAATATGATATTTTTAACGATAAATTGTCTTCGATATTTGATAACTGATATGGACCATATCTAAAAAATGCGGTAAGTCCAAAACCTTTAAAAATTTTATTACACTCTACTCCACTTTCAAAGAATCCTTTTTCTAAAGAATTGAATTCTAATCCTATGTGCGTATTTTCTTTATTTATTTCTCCCCAAGCCATACGAGTAACTATTGAAAATTCTGGATTTATTCGGTATCCAAGTCTAATTTTATTAAAAGTGTGTTTTAGTTGTAATGAAACGTATTTGTTTGAAAAGAATTCATTGAAATACATCGTCTCAAAACTGTTCTTACCAGCAAATGTTATCCTTTGTAATATAGCGTCTCTGTTAAGATTATTAGGCTGTAAACTATATAAATGCGTTAAAGGAACATCTCCAAAAGCAATTCCTGTTTGCAAAAGGGCAGAACTTTTATGTCCTGAAATAAAAGGAATTTCATAAAATGTTTTAAAATCGATTTTGGTAAAATTAAAATCATTCTCTAGTACATTTGGTAATGTTTGTGTAAATTGAATTGAAAATTTAGGGTGCCTTTTTTCAATCTCAATTCTTTCTTTAGGAGTTTGCATATAACTACTAAATGGATTCCATTGAAAAGCAAGTTGAGCTGTCGTAATATTGTATTTTGTATACGATATCCCTTGATTTATGAAAGTGTAATCAAATTTTGGATCTATTCTACTTTTTGACAATGCAAAATAAGTATCAGATTTTGCAAAATAATTACTTTCTATGAAAACAGATGTTGTTTTATTTGAGTAAAAAGTTGAAATATTAATAGGCCTTGGATCATATATTTTAAATCGGCGCGAATCCGTAGCAAAATTAATTTGAGAAATCTCATTTAAATCATCTGTATAAGATGCACTTATCCATGTTTCACTTTTCTTATCTATTAAATATGATGGAGTTATACCAAATTTAAATTCTTTATCTTTTATTCCATAAGCTCCATAAGCAGCTATTTTATATTTTTCAGATAATTCAGCATTCGTTACGCCTCCAATTCCAAGCCTAAAACCTTCAAAATTATTATATTTTACAAGGCTTCTCAAATCTAAATCCACAAGTTTTATAGGATAATAACCGTTTAATATTTTCTTACCTAAGAAAATTTTTCTTTCAATTTTTTTCGAAAAAGAAAGACTATCGATAGACTTATAAGTATTTAATCTTCTATAATCTAAAGTATCTTTTGAAAATTTAGTCCAATAGTTTTCAGGTTTATCTAATCCTTTTTCATCAATTTCAATTTTAATTCCATTATTTTCGAAATCTATTTCTTTGTTTAATTCAATATCAAAAGGAATAGATTCAATGGTTAAATAAATTTGATCCGTAGCATTTGTATTCGGATTCGTTTCTAATGAAGAATTGAATTTTATTGTGTTTCCTAAGATTTTTATATCGTCAGCATTATTACCTTTTAAAACAGTAAATTTCCTTTTCTTAGGAAACCAAAGATTCTCTTCTTTTCGATATTCAAAAGTATAATCAGCATTTATATTTACAATACCATATATCCTATAATAAGCCTTTGCAATAGCAAATGTTTGAGCATCTATATAAAACAACCCTCTTAATCGACTTGATTGAAGTTTTTTTGGCTGAAAGAATATTTTATATGTTTTTCGATTTTGTATTTCAAGAGAATCTACAAGGTAAAAATTATATAATCGACGACCATAATTTGAGATAGGGTTTTGAAGAGGTGTTTCAAGAATTTCAAACGGATTCTCATAAACCGAATAAGAAACTAATTTTAAGCCCAAATATTCATATAACGGATTTTTAAAACCAGCCATTCTACTAGCTAAAACTGTTTCTTTATATCCTGTTTTATTATATTGAATTAAATTTATTTTTTCTGTTTGATATAAATGATGTTTCGTTATCAACTCTTTAAATTTATAATTTGCAGAATCTAATTTTATTTTAGTTTTACTAAAAAGTCTTTTTTTGTAAATGGTATCAATTTTACTTGAAATAGAATCAGGATTAGCCGTAATTAATAAATTTTCATAATTTTTATATTGAAAACTTTTTAAAGCTTTTTCTGGTTGATTTTTCTTCTTGTTTTCAGTAACTTTTTTAACAATTTTATTAACTCGATTATCAGTATATATTTCTACTTTTTTATAAGTATTTAAATCAATAGTCATCTTAATAATTACTAATTCTTCATCTCTCGAAATATATACATTTTTCGTTTGATACCCTTTGTAAGCAATAACTAAAGGTTTGTCAAAAGCTGTAATTTCCATATTAAACTTTCCTTCCCAGTCAGCTGTAATGGTTTTGTTTAGATATTCCACTTTACAAAAAGCAAGCGGAACTCTAGTGTCAATATCTATGATTTGCGCTTTAATTCGGGTTTGACTAATAGACAATGTAGAGAAAAAAAGAAAAACGAATAGCGTAAAATACCTCATTAAATTAATTGAATTGATAATAATATTTGAATTGATGATATTGCAAATGTATTCAAAATTAAAAATCTCCAATGTTAATCGAGACTTAAAATTGCACTTAATTTTCAAAAGTTTAATTGACCAAGTATTTTCAGTCAAATTTTAAAGAGCTACAATAAGAAAATCTTACAAATGTATTTTTTAGAATATAATAAATTAAATACAAAAACGACTAATCTTAAATCTATGTTAAATTTATATAAATACTTTGGAAACTATTTTTGTGTTTAAAGTTTCCTGTCTACATTTGCAAAGTATTTTTTAGTAAGTAATCTAATGAAATAATCCAATAAAATGAAAGAGCAAATTTTATCAAAAGCAACTGAAATGTTCGTAACACTTGGTTTTAAAAGTGTTACAATGGATGATATTGCAGCAGAATTAGGAATTTCAAAGAAAACTATCTATCTGCATTTTTCAACAAAACCAGAACTAGTAAAACATGCCACTTTTAGCCTTTTTGAAACAATTTCATGTGGGATAGACTCCATTAGAGCCTTTGAAAAAAACCCTATTGAAGAACTTTTTGAAATAAAAAACTTTGTTTTACAACATTTAAAAGACGAAGGCACTTCTCCCATATATCAATTACAAAAATATTATCCAAAAATATACATTACACTAAGGAGTAAACAATTTGAAAAAATGGACGATTGTATTGTTTATAATTTACAAAAAGGAATTTCCCTAGGCTTATATAGAAAAGAAATAATGGTAGATGCCATAAGTAGATTTTATTTTGCAGGCATGACTTCCATTAAAGATGGAGAATTATTCCCTAATACAATGTTTAACCCAAAAGAATTACAAAATCAATACTTAGAATATCATTTACGTGGTATTTGTAGTCCAAAAGGAATCGAATTTTTAAATCAATTAATAAAAACCAATAATTAAACAATGAAACATAAAATCATTATTATCTTTTTATTGTTTGCGAGCCTTATCAATGCGCAAGAAGAAAAGAAGAGTTATTCTCTTTCTTTACAAGAAGCTATTGAACATGCTTTACAAAACAATTATACTGCAATTAATGCTTCAAAAGATATTGAAATTGCAAAAAAGAAAAAATGGGAAACAACAACTATAGGGTTACCCCAATTAAATGCAAATATTAATTACCAAAACAACTTCGTTTTGCAAAAATCTGTGGTTCCTGCTGAGTTTTTTGGTGGAAATCCTGGTGAATTTGCCGAAGTTGAATTCGGAACAAAACATAATATGACTGCAAATGCAACTTTAAGCCAGTTGATTTTTGATGGTTCTTATTTAGTAGGACTACAATCGGCTAAAGTATATTTAGAAATTTCTCAAAATGCTAAAGAGAAAACAGATTTAGAAATCCGTTCAATTGTAATTAACTCTTATGGAAATGTCCTTCTTGCAAGAGAAAGTGCAAAAGTTTTAAATGAAAATAAAATATCATTAGAAAAAACCTTATTTGAAACAAATGAAACATATAAAAATGGTTTAGTTGAAGAAGAAAATGTAGAGCAACTACAAATTACTTTAAGTCAAGTAAACAGTTCCCTTTCAAATGCAAACAGAAGAGCCGAAATTGCTTTAAATATGTTAAAACTAGTTTTAGGGATTGACATTCAAGAAGACTTACAATTAACAGACAACTTAGACAATTTAGCCACTAAAAACATTGATTTAAGTGTTTTAGGATCAGATTTCAATGTTAACAATACTATTGATTATAAAATAGGTCAAAATAAGGAAGAATCAAATCGTTTATTATTAAAATTAGAAAAAAGTAAAGCATTACCTTCTCTATCTGCAAATGTAAATTTTGGATACAATGCTTTTGGAAACGAATTCCAATTTTTTAATCAAGATCAAAAATGGTTTAATTATTCAAATTTAGGTGTTGCATTAAACATTCCTATTTTTAGTAGCTTAGGACGAACAGCAAAAACGCAACAAGCAAAAATTGCTTACGAACAAGCTAAAACAGAACTAAAAGAAACAGAACAAACTCTACTTTTAGAATATCAAAATACAAAAAGTGATTATGAATATAGCATTGAACAATATTCATTTTCAAAAGAAAACTTACGATTATCTGAAAGAATTGAGAAAAAACAACAAGTAAAATTCAAAGAAGGATTATCAAGCAGTTTTGAATATACAGAAGCTCAACGTCAATTATATTCAGCTCAACAAACCTATCTTCAAGCAATGATAGATGTAATCAACAAAAAAACTGCATTAGATAAAATAACTAACAATAAATAATCAATCATAAAAATGAAAAAGTTTTATATAAGCATCATCACATTAATAGTCCTTTCTTCTTGTGGTGGAGACAAAAAAAATTCTACAGAATCTGTAATTGAGAAAGGAGATCTAAAACAATTAAGAACAAAGCGTACTGAAATTGTTACTCAAGCAGATGCTTTAAATAAGGAATTAGAACTAATAGATGATGCAATCAGTAAATTAGATGTTAATCATAAATTAGCTTTAATTACAACTATTACAGCAAAAGATACTATTTTCAATCATTATCTTGAATTACAGGCTAATGTTCAAACAAAAGAGAACATAGTTTTAAATGCAGAATATGGTGGAACTTTATTACAAGTTTATGTTACCGAAGGACAAAAAGTTACTAAAGGTCAAACATTAGCTAAAATTGATGATGGTGGTTTAAGTCAACAATTATCTCAATTAGAAATTCAAGCTAATTTAGCTAAAACTACATTTGAAAGACAACAAAACCTATGGAATCAAAAAATTGGCTCTGAAATTCAATACTTACAAGCTAAATCTTCTTATGAAGCACAATCGAAAGCTGTAGCTCAAATGAGAAATCAATTATCAAAAACAACTATTAGAGCTCCTTTTAGCGGAACAATTGATGATGTAATTTCAGAAAAAGGATCTGTTGTTGGACCAGGTACTCCAATTGTAAGAATTGTTAGTCTAAACAATATGTATTTAGAAGCTGAAGTTCCTGAAAAATATGTAAGTAGCATTAAAAAAGGTTCTGATGTAATTGTAGATTTCCCAATTTTAGGAGAGTCATTAGACACTAAAATATCTCAAGCTGGAAACTATATTAATCCAGGAAATAGATCTTTCATGATTCAAATTAATGTTCCAAATAAAAATGGAAAAATAAAGCCTAATTTATCTGGGAAAATAAAAATTAAAGATTATACAAATCCAAATTCTATAAGTGTTCCTTTAAGTATCATTTCTGAAAATGCAGAAGGAGAACAATACTTATACATTGCAGAAAATGCAACTAAAGAAGGAGACGCTGTAGCGAAAAAAATAATTATTAAGACAGGAAAAACACAAGGAAACTTAATTGAAGTTTTAGAAGGTGTTAAAGATGGAGATTTAATTATTAAAGAAGGTGCTAGAAGCGTTAAAGACGGACAAAAAGTAACGATTATAAAATAATTCTCATTATGAGTACAAACAATACAGAAAAAGAATTTAAGCTATCATCATGGGCAATTGAAAATAAAATGTCCATTTATGTAATGATGGCATTATTCTTCATCCTTGGTCTTTCAGCTTATTATGGAATGCCAAGAGAAGATTTCCCTGAAATTAAAGAAACTAAAATTTATATTAGCACTCTTTATCCTGGAAATACAGCCGAAGACATTGAACGTCTTATCATAGATCCATTAGAAGAAGAGCTTAAAAACGTTAGTAATGTAATAGAAATTTTATCAACTTCTCAAGAAGATTATGGTATTATTACTATAGAATTCGATGAAAAGATATCGGTTGAAGCTGCAAAACAAAAAGTAAAAGACAAAGTCGATTCTAAAAAGGCAGGTGAAGATTGGCCAACATTTAATGGTGCTAAAGTCGAACCAAATGTTTTCGATTTAAATCTTTCAGAAGAAATTCCGATTCTTAACATCAATCTTTCTGGGGATTATCCTATAAACAAGTTAAAAAAATATGGAGAACATCTAGAAGACGAAATTGAAGGCTTAACCGAAATTAAACAAGTTGATATCCGTGGAGCTCAAGAACAGGAAGTAGAAGTTGCGGTTGATATTTATAAGATGATGGCATCAAAAGTAAGTTTTGATGATGTAATTAATTCTATTCGAAATGGAAATGTAACAATGTCAGCTGGAAATTTAATTGCTAGTGGACAAAGACGTACTATTCGTATTGAAGGTGAAATTGAAAAACCAATTGATTTAGACAATTTTGTTGTAAAAACAACTGGTGGTGCTGTTTACCTAAAGGATATTGCTAATGTGACTTTTAAAGATGTAGACAAAACTACTTACGCAAGAGAATTTGGAAAAAGTGTTGTGATGCTAGACGTTAAAAAACGTGCTGGTAAAAACATGATTGAAGCATCAGAGAAAATTAAAACAATAGTTGCAGAAGCACAAGAAAATGTATTACCAACCGATTTAAAAGTAACATTTGCAAACGATCAATCTTCTCGAACATTAAACCAAGTTGATGATTTAGTTAACAATATCATTTTTGGTATTATACTAGTTGTAGGAGTATTAATGTTCTTCTTAGGATTCAGAAATGCTCTTTTCGTTGGTTTTGCTATTCCAATGTCTATGTTTATGTCATTCATGATTTTAAATGCATTTGGATACACCATGAATACAATGATCCTTTTTGGATTGATTATGGGACTTGGAATGCTTGTTGACAATGGAATTGTGGTAGTAGAAAACGTATATCGATTGATGGACGAAGAAGGGATGAGTCGCATTGAAGCTGCTAAAAAAGGTATTGGTGAAATTGCACTACCTATTATCATCTCAACAGCTACAACTGTTGCGGCCTTTGTACCTCTTGGAATGTGGCCTGGAACAATGGGACAATTCATGAAATATTTCCCAATTACACTTTCAGTAGTGTTAGGTTCATCATTATTTGTTGCTGTTTTCTTCAATTCGGTGATGGTTTCTCAATTTATGGATGTAAATGAAAAAATATTATCTAGAAAGCAACTTATTCGTTTGAGCATTCTTCTAGGTGGATTTGGAATATTTATTCTAATTTTTGGAGGATCAATGCGTGCTTTAGGATCTGTAATGATTGTTACAGCAATTATGTTTTGGCTATATAAATATCTAATTAAAAAATTAACTACTAAGTTCCAAAACTCCATCTTAACACGTTGGGAAAATGGCTATGAAAAATGGTTGCGTTATTTTCTTGGAGGGAAAAAACCTTATTTTGTGGTTATTGGTATGTTTCTTATGTTTTTTATTGTGTTATTCCTTTATTTTGGATGGAGTGTCGGTAGTGGAAGAACTAAAGTAGAATTCTTTCCTGATAACACACCAAATCAAGTAATTGTTTACATAGAGTATCCACAAGGAACAGATATTGAGAAAACAAATATTATTACTAAAGATATTGAGAAACGCGTTTATGCTGTTATGAATTCTGATGATTTCATTGACAAAGAAAATCAAAATTTCAATTACTTAGTTGAATCAGCAGTTTCTCAAGTTGGTGAAGGAGCTGGAAACCCTCAAACTGATGGAGGTTCTTCAGCAGAAATGCCACATAAAGGAAAAATCACCATGTCAATGCGTGAATACAAATTTAGAGATGGTAGAAGTTCTGAAGACTTACGTTTAAAAGTTCAAGAATCATTAAAAGATATTTATCCAGGTGTTTCTATTTCTGTTGAAAAAGATGCTGTTGGTCCACCAGCAGGATACCCAATTAATATAGAAATTAAAGGTGATGATTATACAGAATTAATCGTTACAGCTGAAAGAATGAAAGACTTTCTTAATGGGAAAAATATTCCTGGAATTGACGAATTAAAAGTTGATGTCAATAAAGGAAAACCTGCTATGAAAGTAATGGTTGATAGAGAAAAAGCTGGAGAAATGGGCGTTTCTGCTGGACAAGTTGGAAATCAATTGCGTCGTTCTATTTTTGGAGAAAAAGCCGGAATTTATAAAAAAGATGGAGACGATTATGATATTTATGTTCGTTTCAACGAAGACAATCGCTATAATCAAAGTGCTATTTTTAATCAGAATATCACCTTTAGAGACATGGCTTCTGGACAATTAAAAGAAATTCCCGTTTCAACAGTAGCTACACAGAAAAACACTTCTTCATTTAGTGCTATTAAGCACCGTGATTTAAATCGTGTTGTTGTTTTATATTCTGCTTTATCTCCTGGATTTACAGATGCTGGTGCAGTTGTAACTCAAATTCAATCTGAAATGTCAAACTTCGATGCTCCAAAAACAGTTAAATTTGACTTTACTGGACAAATTGAAGAACAAAATAAACAAATGGCTTTCTTAATGGGTGCCTTATTCTCTGGATTAGGATTAATTATGCTAATCTTAGTATTCCAATTCAACTCTATTTCGAAACCCTCTATCATTATGGTTGCTGTATTTTTAAGTTTCATCGGAGTATTCTTAGGATTAATGATAACAGGTTGGCCATTTGTAATTATGATGACCATGATGGGAATTATATCGCTCGCTGGTATTGTTGTAAACAATGGAGTTGTCCTCCTCGATTATACTCAATTACTATTAGATCGTAAAACTGAAGAATTAAAATTACCTAAAGGAGCTGTTTTAGATAAGGAACATGTTTTTAATGCCATTGTTAAAGGTGGAAAAGCTCGTTTACGTCCTGTACTTTTAACTGCAATCACAACTGTTTTAGGTTTAATTCCTCTTGCTATTGGATTTAATATTGATTTCTTCTCATTATTTAGCGAGTTTAATCCTAAAATATATATGGGTGGTGATAATGTTATTTTCTGGGGACCTTTAGCATGGACTGTAATCTTCGGATTAGTATTTGCTACATTCCTAACATTAGTAGTTGTCCCTGTATTATTCTATTTAGTAAGCTTATTAAAAATTTGGTTACATAAAAGAAAACACACACAATTAGAAAATATATAAAAAATCTTTCTTGAAAAAGACAGAATAAAAAACAAACCACAACAAACTATTTTGTTGTGGTTTGTTTTTTATTTAATTACTTGGTTATAAAGAAGAATATCTCCTTCTCTGGGTATTAATATTCTCTTTTTCAATATAAGCATCTAATTCTACTTTGGTTAGACTACAGTGATTTATAGCATCCGTATGAACAGCAATTACTCTTGATAATGGAAATACAAAAAGATATGGTGAGATTAAAAGAGACTGTGAGAACATAACTGAGAAAATGTTAACTAGTCAATTAAGAGAATTAGAGAATGATGATATTATAAACAGAAAAGTTTATGCAGAAGTTCCTCCAAAAGTAGAATATTCGTTAACTGAAAGAGGTAAAAAGTTATGTTTAATATTTGACCCTTTATACGAATGGGGAGTTGATTATATCAAAGATATAAAACCTGATCAGGCTTATTTAGTTAATCAAAAAAAAAAATCTGAGACATCTTAGAAAGACATCTCAGATTTGATTATTTATCTAATTAAAATTTATACATCATCAAAATCTACAAAAATATCTGGTGTTGTAGGTTGAGCTTGACAAGTTAATATTAATCCTTCTTCAATTTCTCCATCGGTTAAAATTGAATTTTTCTTCATAATTGCAGCTCCTTTTGTTACTCTTGCAATACAACTACTACAAACTCCTCCTTGACAAGAATATGGAGCATCTACTCCTTGTTTTAATGTGGCTTCTAAAATGGTTTGTTTCTGACTCATTTCAAAAATAGTTTCTTCATTATCTACAACAACCGTAATCTTTGAATGTCCTTCTAACAATGACGCTGAAGTATTTTCTGATGATGATGTAGTAAACAGTTCAAATTTAATATCTTTTTCAGAAACATGATTTTCTTTTAAAACAGCAGATACTGTATTTATCATTTCTTCTGGGCCACATAAGTAATACTTATTAAAAGACTTTTCGCTATGCTTATTGTTTATAATAAAATTAACCGCTGATTTATCTATTCTACCAAAAAGTTCATTTTCAACATTAACTTGACTGTATACATAATGAACAAAAAAACGACCGACATATTCTAAATGCAATGCTTGTAATTCATCATGAAAAATAGCATCCTGAGGTGTTTTATTTCCATAAACTAGTACAAACGTACTCTTTGGTTCTTCTTCTAAAACTGATTTAATAATAGATAAAATAGGTGTTATACCACTTCCCGCAGCAAATGCAGCATAATTCCTTAACCTATCGGCCTGAGGTTCAAAAACAAATTTTCCTTCTGGTAATCCTACTTCGATTACGTTTCCTACACTCAACTTCTCATTTGCAAATTTTGAAAAGAAACCATTCTTTACAGCTTTAATCGCTACTCGTAATTCTCCACTTTTTGGAGATGAACAAATTGAATAAGCCCTTCTCACTTCTTCCCCATCTAATGTTAACTTAAGTGTAACATATTGACCTGAAATAAATTTATAAAACGCTTTTAATTCATCTGGCACATTAAAAAGTATAGAAACACATGATGTGGTTTCTCTTTTTATTTCTTTTATAACTAATTTATAGAATGTTGACATTACTTTAATATTTTATACAAAAATAAGAAACCTAATTAAGAAAAACTGAAAAAATATATACCTAAAAATATTATACATAAGAAATTTATGTATATTTGAGTTTGCTTTTAAAGCTAAAACAAAATCTAATGAAAAACTCTCAACTGTATAAAGGAAGTCTAAATACAATAATAATGAAGCTTCTTGAAGAAAATGGAAGAATGTATGGCTATGAAATTACTCAAAAAGTAAAAGAAATTACAAAAGGTGAATTAAAGATTACTGAAGGTGCTTTATACCCTGCTTTACATAAACTTGAAGCTGAAGAATTGCTCACTGTTGAAGTAGAAAAAGTAGATAATCGTTTACGAAAATATTATAAGTTAACTGAAAAAGGAACTAAAGAGACCATTAATAAGCTTTCTGAATTAGAAGAATTTATAAAAAATATGCAAACTATTGTTAATCCAAAATTGAATTATTAAAATGCAATTAACTACTGAACAAATAAATCGACTATATGAGTTTACACGTCAACATTATGTAGAATGGTACGATTTACAAACAGAACTTGTTGATCATTTAGCCAATGCCATTGAAAAGCAATGGTTAGAAAATCCAAAAATCCCTTTTGAAGATGTACTACAATTAGAGTTTAAAAAATTTGGTGTTTTTGGTTTCATGGATGTTGTAGAAAAAAGACAAGCTTCTTTAAGTAAAAAATACAATATGATTATTTGGAAACATTTTAAAGATTTCTTCAAATTACCTCAAATCATTGGTACTTTCTTAGCAACTTATATTCTATCAAAAATTTTATCTATTCTCTTTTTTGATGCTATATTTCCTATTATATTCCTAACTGGAATTCTAATATCAATTTTCTTTTTTTCTTTTACAAAAAGAAAAATTAATCAACAAAAGAAAGAAGATAAAAAAAGATGGCTTTTTGAAGAAATTATTTATAGTTATGGTCACTTTTCTGGCTTACTATTTATTCCTCTTCAAATAGTAAATGGCGCAAACATTTTTAACGAAACAATAATTGAAAAACCGATTCTATTATTACTTGTTTCATTTATTATTGTTTCCTACTATTTAATAATGTATGTAATCATCAAAATTATACCTTCTAAAGCTGAAGTTTATTTAAAAGAGACATATCCTGAATATGAATTAGTAGATTAATCGTAACAATTTTCAATTTATAGCTACTAATCATATAACTAAACTAACAATCTAAAATATGATTAAACAATTCATTACTCTAGAATGGAAAGCCTTTTTTAGATCATCATCCTTTTCGTCTAATTTGGCTTTAAAAATTCTAATGATTTTTGGGGCAATATACTTTATCGGTACTTTTATCCTATTAGGTATTGGTTCTTATTTTCTAATAGAGAAAGCTGGATTAGAACCTTTTCCTACTATTAATCAATTCATTATTTATTACTTAGTATTTGATTTATTCATACGGTTCTTTTTTCAAAAAATGCCATCACTCACGATTCGTCCTTTTTTAAATCAGAATATTAAAAAGAATAAAATCGTACATTATACTTTAAATAAAACAATACTTTCCTTTTTTAATTTTATTCATTGGTTCTTCTTTATTCCATTTACGATTGTATTAATTAAAGAAGGATTTCCTCCTTTAAACAGTTTGTTTTGGGGCTTAAGCATATTACTTTTAATATACTGCAATAACTTTATTGCTATATTGATAGACAAAAAAGATATTGTCTTTTATATTGTAGCTGCTATTTTCGGAGTTTTAGGAATCCTTCAATACTATGCTGTTTTTGATATTACTCAATACACAAATCTGTTTTTTGAAAACTTCTACAATTATCCTTATACCATTTTGATTCCTTTATTTATTCTTAGTACATTATACTACTTTACTTTTAAATTTTTCAAATCCAACCTTTATTTAGATGCTGGATTATCTGTAAAGCAAGATGATGCAACTACTGAAAATTTCACTTGGCTAGACCAATTAGGAAGTTTAGCTACATTTTTGAAGAATGACATTCGTCTTTTAAAAAGAAACAAAAGAGCAAAATCTACTTTGTTAATGAGTGTTATGTTTCTATTTTATGGGCTACTCTTTTTTACAAAATCAATAGAAGCTTATGATGCTCCTGTTTGGAAAATTTTTGCGGGAATATTTGTTTCTGGTGGTTTTTTATTAAACTTTGGACAGTTTGTTCCAAGTTGGGATAGTTCTTATTATCCTTTAATGATGACACAAAACATAACTTATAGAGATTATTTATCATCAAAATGGTGGCTAATGGTTATTGCAACAGTCATTTCAACATTGTTAGCTTCCTTTTATTTATATTTTGGCTGGGAAGTTTATTTAGCTATTGTTGTAGGTGCAATTTTCAATATTGGAGTAAGTTCGCATTTAGTTTTATTAGGTGGTGCTTATATAAAAACACCTATCGATTTAACTTCAAATAAAAATGCTTTTGGAGATAAAAAATCGTTCAATATAAAAACACTATTAATCTCATTACCAAAATTAGCTTTACCAATGATTGTATATGCAATAGGTCATTATACATTAGGATGGCAATATGGCTACTTATTTGTAGCAATTACTGGTATTTTAGGTTTTACCTTTAAAAATAAAGTATTTGAACTTATTGAATCTATTTACAAAAAAGAGAAATATGCTACTATTGAAGCATACAAGCAAAAAAAGTAACCTTTTTAATTTTATACGCTAAAAACTTTAAAACATATTATATAATGATACAAGTTTCAAACCTCAAAAAAACATACAACGGAACTACCGTTTTAAATATACAAAATCTTGAAATTCCAAAAGGTCAAAGCTTTGGTTTAGTAGGTAATAATGGTGCTGGAAAAACTACTTTTTTTAGCTTACTTTTAGATTTAATTCAACCTACAGATGGAAAAATAACATCTAATGATATTCAAATAAACACTAGTGAATCATGGAAAGTTTTTACTAGTTCTTTTATTGATGAAACTTTCTTAATAGGCTATCTTACTCCTGAAGAATATTTTTATTTCATAGGAGAATTAAGAGGTTGGAACAAAGCTGATGTAGATAGTTTCCTTAAAAATTACGAAGATTTCTTTAACGGAGAAATTTTAAACAACAAAAAATATTTACGTGATCTATCAAAAGGTAATGCTAAAAAAGCAGGTATTGTAGGTGCTTTAATTGGCAATCCTGAAGTTGTTATTCTTGATGAGCCTTTTGCAAATCTTGATCCTACAACTCAAATTAGATTAAAAAAAATAATTAAATCTTTAGCAGAAGATAAGAACACTACTGTTTTAGTATCTAGTCATGATCTACAACACACTGTTGAAGTTTCAGATAGAATTGTAGTCCTAGAAAAAGGTGATGTTGTGAAAGATTTAATTCCTACTACAGAAACACTAAAAGAATTAGAAATGTTTTTTTCAGCTTAAAAAAGTAATTAAAAAAATCCGATTAAAGTTTTAATCGGATTTTTTTAAAATTTATGAGAATAATGCTTTTAGCTCTGTAGCTTCGCTAGGCATCATTTTTCCTGCTAAAACTAAACTTAATTGTTTTCTTCTTAAAGCAGCTTCAAATCTTTCTTTTTCTAGTTCTGTTTGAGGCTCAATTGGCGCTACTTGCACTGGTCTTCCTGTTTCATCTACTGCTACAAATGTATAAATAGCTTCATTTGCCTTATTTTTAACTCCAGATTCCCTATCTTCAATCCATACATCTATAAAAATCTCCATTGATGTATTAAATGTTCTAGAAACCTTAGATTCAACTGTCACAACACTTCCTAGAGGAATTGCTCTATTAAAAGCCACGTGATTTACTGAAGCAGTTACACAAATCCTTCTAGAATGTCTTCTAGCGGTAATACTTGCTGCTCTATCCATTCTGGCTAATAATTCCCCACCAAAAAGATTGTTTAAAGGATTCGTTTCTCCTGGTAAAACTAAATCAGTTAATGTAGTAACTGATTCTGAAGGATATTTTGTTTGCATTGTTTTTTTTGCAAAGATAGTAAGCTCATAATAATTCAATACAAAAAAATCCCAAAAAGGGATTTTTTTATTCTATTAAAAGCCATGCATCGGCATTATCTTCCTTATATAGTTTACTTTTTTCAGCTTCAGCTTCTTCAGCAGTTTTAAAACTTCCATAAGCAACAGGCGTTAGTCCATTACTATTTTTGTTTAGCAAATGAGCGTCATAGCCTTGATCTTTTAATATTTTCAATGCTTTTTTAGCATTTTCTTCACTTCTAAAAGCTCCTGCAATTAAATGATATGATAATTTCTCTTCTTTTACTGCCAATTCAACTGTAGCTACAGGATTATCTATAAAAAAAGTTGCTTCCTGAATTTTATCATGCACTTTTTCTTGTACTTCTTTTTGTACCAAAAGTGTATCTATTTTTACTTGTTGATCATATTGAATTTTATACGCTGTAATTCCTGCTCCAAAAAACAAAGTTATAACCGCAGCATATTTCAAAAACGAATAATTTTTCTTCTTTTCTGGTGTAAATACAATAGGAGCTTTAACTTCTATAGCCTCAACTTGTTCTTTTAAAATTTCTCGTTTCATCTCTGGAATAACAAAACTATTTAATCCGAAAGAAGACACTAAGTAATTTATTGAATTTGATGGTTCAAAAACAAAATTAGCTTCACTATTTGTGTATATTTCACCAATGTTTGTTAAAACAACTCTATCTTTATTTTGCAAAGACGACATCCAAAGACTCACTTCAAAATTAATTTTTTCTAAAGCTTCTTCATAAGTGATTTTTTCTTGTAATGAAATATGATTTGCTAATAACCCATCATTATTTTTAATATTTACATTAAAAAATACATTTTTTCTAGGCGGAATAAAGGTACATGCGCTTCCACTTATCTGTGCCGACTGATTTTCAGTAACAAAAGCACCAAAACCAGGAATAGTAACACACTGATAACGATATAATAAATCCGATATATATTTGTCTAACATCATAAACACAAAGTTAAGCAATCAATAGACTTCTCAAAAAATTATTAACAAATTTTATTAACAATTGAAAAAACATAAAACAGTTTGAAATTTTGAAGAAATATATCGTCTTTCCTTTTTATCTTTGACAATCTTTCTTAAAAGAATTTACTATGAAACAAATGAAGTTTTTTATATTTATATTTTTCACAATCACTCTTTATAATTGTGGAAATAAAGCTGAGACAAATTCTACAGAAAAAAACACTCAAATAGTAGATACTGATTTAACTTTAAAAGGGAAAGACCTTTTTGAAGGAAAAGGCACTTGTATTGCTTGTCATAAACCTACTTCAAAAGTTATTGGCCCTAGCATTAAAGAGATTGCTACAATTTATAAAAAATCAAATGGCAACATTATTGCTTTCCTAAAAGAAGAGAGCGAACCTATTGTAGACAAAAATCAATATGAAGTAATGAAGACAAATTTCTCTATTACCAAAAAAATGTCGGAAGAAGAGCTAAAAGCTTTAGAAGCTTACATGCTTAGCTTTGCCGATTAATCAATAACCATTTTAAAGCCAATTCTAGGTATATTTTCAATTTTCACTTTCTCTTCCTCTTTTAAAATTTTTCGCAATCTAGAAATAAATACATCTAAGCTTCTTCCTGAAAAATAATCATCATTTCCCCATAATGAAGTCAGAATTTTTTCTCTTTTTAAAACGGTATTAACATTATCTAAAAAAAGTTTCAAAAGTGCAGATTCTCTTTCTGTTAGTGTTAGTTCTTCTTTATCATTTCTTAATAAATAATTTTCAAATTCAAACACATAAGAACCTATTGTATAGCTTTTATTGTTTTTTTCTATTGTTTTTTGACTTCTATGAAGAAAAATTTCAATTTTAAGTATAAGCTCTTCAATTGAATATGGCTTAACCAAATAATCATCAGCGCCTAATCTTAATCCTTTAAGTTTATCTTCTTTCATTGTCTTTGCAGAAAGAAAAATAATAGGAATCTCCTCGTCTCTTTTTCTAATTTCTGTGGCAATTTCAAAACCATCCATATCTGGAAGCATAATATCTAAAACACATAAATCAAAACTTTCTTTACAAAATAATTCAAAAGCTATAGCTCCATTATTACAATGAACCACGTCAAAATATTGTTCTAAATTATCTGATGTTAAAAAAGCCAATGTTTCATCATCCTCAACATATAAAATACGTTTCTTATTCATAGATATCCGTTTTAGGTATTTGTATTGAAATGGTTAAACCTGTTTCTGTAGAACTTGCACTTATTTTCCAATTGTGTAATTGGCAAATTTTCTTCACATAAGCTAATCCTATCCCAAAGCCTTCTATTTCTTTGCTATCTTTTCTTTCTACTCTATAAAATTTATCAAAAATAAATGGCAAGTCTTTTTCAGATACACCATCTCCATTATCTGAAATAGATAAAGTAACATATTTTACATTATCATTAATCATCATAGTTACATCTGGATTTCCTTTAGTATATTTTATAGCGTTATCCACAATATTATATAAAATATTATAAAAATGAAATTCATCTGCCAAAACTGTATATTTTTTCGGGAACAACAATGTAAAAGTAATTTCTCTTGAATACTTTAAAAGAATGTTTTCTTTTATTAATTTCACAATGTTGCTTAACTCAACTTTAGTCTTATTTAATTGAATATTATGACTATCCGTTTTTGCTAATGATAAAATTTGCTCAATATGCTGATTTAATTTTTTACTCTGATTGATTATTATTTCTATATATTTTGAGAGTTTTGGACTTTTTTTAATTTCATCTTGAGAATTAGCATAATTTGATGCAATTAAAATGGAAGCTAATGGTGTTTTAAACTCATGTGTCATATTATTGATAAAATCATTTTGCAAAACAGTATATCTTTTTTGCTTTAACATTAATAAGACCGAATAAACATATATTATAAGTACAATAAACAAAACTACCGTATATATCCAATATTGTTTTAAACTACTGAAATAATTTTGCTTTAATGTAGGAAACCGAATTGCAAAATAATATATTAAATCATGATTTTTAGTAAAACAATCTTCACATTTTTTACTTGTATCTCCATCTGCATCAATATAATTACCATACACCATATTATTTGATCCACAATCATATATTGCATATTCAAAATCTAAATCTAGATTTACTCTATTGAATTCTTTTTTTAAATAAAATTCTAAAATATTATTTTCAAACACATCATTTACATTTACAACATAATAATTATGTGCTATTTTCTTTATTTGATTACTAACTATTAACTCTGAATTATTATCAATATAAATTCTTTCAACTACATCACGCAAAGCATAATGTATCTTACTTTCTACTTCCTTTTTTTCAAATGAATATGCTTGGTTAAGTAAAAAAAACTGCATTATAATCACTCCTAGAATAGCAAAAAAACCTATAAATATTACAATATTAAATCTACTTAATTTCATTTATAAAATGGATTAGTTTCTTTCTCAACATCTTCAATTATCATATAATATTACAAGAAATTATTGTTCCACATCTTCTGTTAACATGTCGTTAACAATCATTATGGATTGATTAACAACAAAATCAGCATTCCTTTTTAACTTTGTAGAACAAAATTATTAAAATAAAAATTCAAACATATGAAAACTATTAAATTATCAATTGTTGCATTATTCATCTCAACAATATCATTTGCTCAATCAGCAGTAACTAAAGCACCTTCAACTATTGCACAAACAAAAACTTCTGCAATCAAATGGGCTGCTGAAACACATGAATTTGGAGATATTGAAAAAGGTAAGCCAGTATCATATGAATTTACATTTACAAATACTACTAATGAAACTATTTTAGTAACAAATGTAAAGCCTTCTTGTGGATGTACTGCTACAAATTACACTAAAACACCTGTTAAGCCAGGTGAAAAAGGAACAGTTACAGCTACATACAATGCTGCATCTCCTGGAAATTTTCATAAAACAGTGACTGTAACTACTAGTGAAGAAGGAGCAGCTCCAAAAGTTTTAATCATTAAAGGAAAAGTAATTGCTGAAAACGCTAAAGAAGGAAAATCAGTAATGTTTAAATAATAAAACAACAATTTTTTTATATCTTACTTTTAAGAAACCATCTTTTTATTAAGATGGTTTTTTTTATCTTTATAAAATGGAAACCGTTTTTATAAATACACCTTTAGGAACTGCAAAAATAAAAGGAGATGAGGAAGGCATTTCAGTTATTTCAATTTTACAAGAAGGAGAAATTACAAAAAATATCCCTCTTGAACTTAAAGAAGCAGTAAAACAATTAAATGAATACTTTGAAGGTAATCGCACTCATTTCACCTTCACATTGAACCCAAAAGGAACTGATTTTCAACAAAAAGTATGGAAGTTATTATTAAATATTCCTCATGGTAAAACCATTTCATATTTAGAACTATCTAAACAATTAGGAGACGTAAAAGCAATTAGAGCTGTTGCATCAGCAAATGGAAAAAACCCTCTTTGGATTGTTGTTCCATGCCATCGTGTTATTGGATCTGATGGTTCTCTCACTGGTTATGCTGGCGGTTTATGGCGGAAAAAATGGCTTCTAGATCATGAAAACCCTATAAAACAACAAAGTCTTTTCTAAAAATTTTAAACGACCAATGTTTTTTGTTACTTTTATGTCACAAACATATAAGTGTCTTATGAAATTTTTAAAACAATTCTTCAAATGGTTATCTATTATAATAGTTTCCATTATCATATTAATGTATATTTTCGATGTAGATTATTTATTAAGAGCCGTACGAACAATTTATTTTAGAGGTTACACAACTGCATTCTTAGAAGATTATACTCATTTTCCTAATAGAGAAATAAAAAAAGGAGCTGCCCAACCATGGAATATTACTAAAGATTACAATACAATACCTGCTACAGAAACACTAGAAAAAACGCATAAAGAACTCAAAACCGCTTCTTTTTTAATTATACAAAACGATAGTATTTTTCATGAAAGTTATTTTGATGGATATACTAAAGATTCCAAATCCAACTCTTTTTCAATGGCAAAAAGTGTCATTACAATGGCATTAGGAAAAGCTATCATGGAAGGGAAAATAAAAAATTTAGATCAAAAAGTTGTTGATTTTTTTCCAGAATTGAAAGGAAAATTCGCAAAAGAAGTAACAGTTGGTGACTTATCTTCTATGGCTTCAGGATTAAGTTGGGATGAAAAATATTATAGCCCATTTTCAATTGTTACTAGAGCTTATTTTGATGATGATTTAAAAAAAGTAATTCTAGGGTTAGAAATTAATGAGAAACCTGGACAATCATTTAAATATTTAAGCGGATCAACTCAACTATTAGCCATGTGTATTGAAAAAGCAACTGGGGAATATGTTTCTGATTATGTTTCAAAACATTTTTGGCAACCTATGGGATCTGAAAATGAAGCTTTGTGGCAATTAGACCATGAGAATGATGGTATTGAAAAAGCATATTGCTGTATTGCTAGTAATGCTAGAGATTTTGCTCGTTTTGGTAAACTCTATTTAAACAATGGAAACTGGAACGGAAAGCAATTATTAGATTCCACTTTTGTTCAAAAATGCATTACACCTCGTTTCCCTGAAAGTTCTGAATATGGTTATGGCTGGTGGCTAAATAAAATTAACGATAAAAACCTTTATTATATGCGTGGTCATTTAGGACAATTTGTTATTGTTATCCCAGAAGACAAACTAATTATTGTTCGTTTAGGTCACATTAAAGGATTACAGACGGAAACCGACCCACATAGTAATGATTTGTATACTTATGTACAAGAAGCTTATAAAATGTTAAATCAAAGAAAGAATCAAAATTAGATTTAAAGAAATTATTCATGATTGAAAAAATAAACCTCAATAATATTCTCTTTTTAGATATAGAAACAGTTCCTGAATATGATAATTATTTAGGTTTGGACGAAGAAGCTAAGAAGCTATGGGAACATAAAACACAATACCAACGAAAAGATGAAGTAACTGCTGAAGATTTTTATGAAAGAGCAGGAATTTGGGCTGAGTTTGGAAAAATTATTACTATTTCTGTCGGTTATTTTACAAATAAAGCCGATATAAGAAATTTTAGAGTTACTAGTTTTTGGGGAGAAGAAAAGAAAATACTACAAGATTTCTCTAATTTACTAAATAATCACTTTAATCAACCTCAACATGTTATATGTGGTCATAATGCCAAAGAATTTGACATTCCATTTATTGCTCGAAGAATGATTATAAACAGTGTTGCTTTACCTGATAAATTAAATCTTTTTGGGAAAAAACCTTGGGAAGTAGCTCATTTAGACACATTAGAATTATGGAAATTTGGAGACTATAAGCATTTTACCTCATTAAAACTATTGACAAAAATTTTAGGTGTTCCTTCTCCAAAAGACGACATTGATGGTAGTGAAGTAGCTTATGTTTTTTATGTAGAAAAAGATATAGATCGCATTATTACATATTGCGAAAAAGATGTAATTGCTGTTGCTCAAATTTTTCTTCGATTTCGTAGAGAAGAATTATTAATTGATGAAGAAATTATTCATGTATAAAAAAAGGACTTTAAAAGTCCTTTTTTTATACATGAATTAAATGTAAATTACTTCTTTATAATAATTTTTCTTGTTGTTTTATTATCTCCATTCTCAAGAGTTAAGAAATAAACTCCATCTATTAATGTCTCAACACTTAATATAATATTGATATCAGAAGATTTATTTTTCAACATCAATCGCCCTTGGATATCATATAATGCAAAATTTGTTTCTCCTTCCAAAGAATTATTCAAATCAACATTAATACTATTTTTTGCAGGATTAGGATATATATTAATATCTGATAAAATATTCTTTCTTATATTTAAAGATTCTTCTAAATTACAAAAAGACAATGTTACGCCATTAATACTTCCTCCATCTCCATTAAACGGATCTTCTACTCTTAATATCCAAGTACCATCAGCACTTAGTCCATTTAATTCACTTAAAGTTTCATAAGGCCTCACAATACCTGTTATTGTTGGATCAGATTGGTTACATGTTAAATCCGTACCTGAATCATCTAGTGTACAATTAATATCGTTGCCACTTCCGCATGGTTGACTAAACAACGTAATTACCGGACTTCCTATTGAAGCAGGTCCTTCTAAATAATAAGTTGCATCTTGAACATAGGTATGTGAAATATCCAAATCAACATTAATATCGCCTATCAATAATCCTCCTGTAACTTCAATTGGAACTGAAGCAGAGCTATTTGCCACAGTAGCTATTACTGCATCTGAAAAATCATTTGCTATAAATGAAAATCCACATATCAATTTCCCTGTTTTAAAGTTAAAAACATTTGCATTAGTATTAGAACCAATTCCACATCTATTGGAAGGAATTACTCTCCAATAATAGGTTGTTTCTTCATTTAAACCTTCCAACAAATAATTTGTAACAGATACTACTTCATTAACAAGTAATGTTGCAAAATTAGACGATGTTGAAACCTCTAAATTATAAGATTCTGCATTATTGTTACCTTCCCATTCTAATACTAATGAAGGAGCAAGAGTGTTTTGTGAATTTGAAGGCGAATTTAAAACAATAGGTTGAAAAACCGCAGAGTAGATCTCCAATGTTTTATACCTTGCTTCTGTCTCAAACCCGTTATCTCCTAAAACACCTATTCTATATTCATCAGGAACAACATTAACAAGTCCTGATATAGTCATAGTAACTACTCCATTCGTACTAAGACTAGCTGGATTAAAAGTAGCAATTGCTCCATTTGGTAAATCGACTGCGGAAAACATTGTTGTTCCTGTTCCATTCTGCTTATAATCAAACAAGTAAACAGCATCCGAATTATCACAAACCGTTAAATCATCTGACTTAGATATTAATGAAAAATTTGATGATATACCTGTAATAACTAATGAAAAGTCTTGGTTATTATTAACTAAATTTCCTTTATGCGTTATTGTTATTTGATACTCACCAGCAACAGGAGCATCAATTTTAATTTGTTCTACATTATCAACATCATTATCTTCACTTCTAATTGCTAAATCATTTGGATTATTTTGCAGTTTCCAAGGATAATATATTACTCCATCTTTCGTGATTTTAATATCTAAATTATTTACTAATGCAGGAGTAGGATCATTATCTGGACGATTACCATTATTTGCTTCTCCAGGTAGATCAGTCCAAGTAATTGAAGCTATTAAAGGGTTTACACCATCAGATATAACTGTCTTAGAAAATGTTTGTCCTTGCAATAAATTTTCTTCCGAAACCCATGAATCCAAACCATTATTCGTCAATACTTCAGCTGCTTTTTTAGCATTTAATAATCCCCAACCAAAATTTGCATCTGGCCCCACATTCCCAGCATCAGCAGCAGTATGGCAAGCCAATCCTTTTAATGTAGCTGCTTTTAAAAAATTATTCGTTATATTTCTATTATGTTGTTGTAATAACAGCAAAGTACCTGCTACATTAGGACTTGCCATAGATGTTCCTGTTCTAGAAGAAGTAGCTATATCGCTTGAACTATCTGTAGATGTTAACGCTGTTCCATTACCTGTAATGTCTGGTTTTATTCTTCTATCATCAGTAGGACCTTGACTACTAGAAGAATTAATCTGTACACTAATTAAAGTTCCATCAACTGAAACATTAGCGTCTCTACCGTTAGCAACAATCAAACTATTTTTAGATGTTTTATCTCCTGTTAACTTATCAAAACCAAAAGCTATCGGGTTCACATTATCATTATTATTTCCTTCATTCCCAGCAGACATTACTGGCAAAAAATATGGTGCTAAATAAGCTATTTCATCCCAATTTCTAGATCCTGAAGTATATGCTCCAATATACCATGCTGGCTGAACTGTTCCTGTAGAACTAGTTACAGGAATTCCGTATGAATGATTAGATATTAACATTCCTCCTAATGCTTCATTTGCTGCCTCACTCTCATCATTTGTCCAATTAAATGTTCTTGCTGTAGCCTGAAAAGCCATTCCTTTTGCTGTAGCTGAAGCATCAGACGCAATTACAGTTCCTGTTACGTGTGTTGCATGAGGACTATATGTTGTTCCTGTAGCATCATCAACCGTTATAACTCTATTTTCAAATAAACTATGAGTCCGTCTAACAGTTCCTCCATCCCAAACTCTTGCTACCATTCCTTGTCCATTCAAATTCAACCCCAAACTCCCTCCACTATTTAAATGATTCGCTCTAGTAGATTTTGCTGCATTAACATTTGTGTTTGAATAATAAACCGGATATCCATCAGGTGTTAATTTCATTAACTCCTCAAAAGTACCATCAACTTTCTCAACAATTATTGGCCATCCTTCTATTTTAGCAACTTTAATTGCTTCTTCTTTTTCTTGCTTTTCTAACTTTTCAAAGAAAACAGACCTGATTTTAATTTTTTCAATATCATATTTTTTTATAATTTTAGGAATATCATCTTTTGTTTGAGCGAAAGAAAATGATGCAAAAAGAATAAAAAAACACATTTTAAGTATTTTTTGTATCATAATACGTTGTGTTGTGTTAAAAAAAATAAAAATAGCCAATTATTTATTTAAAAAAATAAATAATGATAATATTTAAACACAAATCATTCAACTATTTTACTTGTCATTTATATTTGTACTATAAATTGTATATTTACAAAAAATCAAGTTATGGTATTAAGTAGATTTTGGCTAGCTATTTTCGTCTCATCAATTGCTTTTATAATTATAGGATTATTCACTTCAAAATATTATTCTATTGATTATGTTCTAAATGGTAAAAAAGACGAGCCTATATTAATTGCTGAAAAATATTTAAAAGACATTCCTCAGTTTATTCAAGATAGTATTCAAAATTCTTCTGAAAAAACTTTTGTTTTAAATTACAATACAAAAGATGCCGACACTACCTATATATATAACAAACAAACTGTTAAATTATATAGTGGTATTCAACAATCTGATGGATTATTACCAATGTGTAAAAGCAGTTTAATGGATTTAATCCTTCCGCTAATTGCATATCTAGCTTTTTTCTGTGGAATTATGGAATTATTAATTATTTCTGGAGCATCTGAAAAACTAGCTAAAAAATTGAGCCCTATGTTTGCTAAAGTTTTTCCATCTATCCCTAAAAATCATGAATCTATTTCTTATATGACCTTAAATTTTGCAGCTAACTTTTTAGGATTAGATTCTGCTGCGACCCCTTTTGGATTAAAAGCCATGCAAAGTTTACAAGAATTAAATGAAGACAAAGATAAAGCAAGTGACTCTCAAATTATGTTTATGTGTTTACATGCTGCTGGATTAACTTTGATTCCAACATCTATAATTGGATATCGTGCGGCTGAAAATGCTGCAAATCCTGCTGATGTGATGTTACCTTGTATAATTACCTCATTTGTAGGAACGATTGCTGCTTTTTTATTAGTTGGTATGAAACAAAAAATCAATTTTAAAAGCACTTCTTTATTAGCTGTTTTAATGGGATTGATTGGAGCTATAATTGGTCTATTATTCTATGTAAACACCTTAGATTTAATAGGTAAAAATTATTTTACCGCTAATTTATCTGGCGTATTATTATTAGCAATCATTGGTTTTACTTTAATTTTTTCCTTCATTAACGAGAAAAAGTTCACTGCTCAAAAAACAACTATGTTTGACACTTTTGTTGTAGGGGCAAATAATGGATTAAAAACTGGTGTAATGATTTTTCCTTATGTAATGGGAATGCTTGTTGCCATTTCTCTATTGAGAAATAGTGGTTTATTTGAAATTATAAGTTACGGAATTTCTTTTGTTTTTGCTCATTTAGGTGTAGCCAAAGAAATTACAGACTCACTACCTGTTGCTATTTTAAGACCATTTAGTTCTGGTGGTTCTCGTGGTTTTATGATTGATGCAATGCGCACTTTTGGTCCAGACTCATTTGCTGGTCGTTTAAGTTGTATTTTTCAATGTAGTGCAGAAACTACTTTTTATGTTATAGCTGTCTATTTTGGTTCTGTAAGTATCAAAAACACACGTTATACTTTAGGCATGATGTTATTAATTGATTTAATTTGTGTTATTACTGGAATTTTAGTGGCAAGTTGGTTTTTTTAAACTTTTACATTAATCCATTTCCCTCTTTTATACATCATAATACTCATTATTGTGATTAATGCTTCTGCTACAGGAATTGCAATAAAAACACCTGTAGCCTCAAATTTAAAAGTATATGAAAGCATATAAGCTAAAGGAATTTGAATTAACCAAAACCCTACAAAATTTATCCAAGTAGGAGTTATAGTATCTCCTGCTCCATTAAAAGCATTATTAAGCACCATCCCTATTCCATAAAAAAGATAACCATAACTTACAATTTGTAATGCCGAATAAGCTATTTCAATAATATATATATCGTTTGTAAAAAACTGAATCATTTCTTTCCCAAAAAGCAAACACAAGATCATTACTATAGCTAAAAAAATAACATTATATTTTGTAGTTAAAACAACTGCTTCTCTAACTCTTTCTTTATGTTTTGCTCCTAAATTTAACCCTACCAATGTTGCAGTAGCATTACTCAATCCCCAAGCTGGCAACATAAAAAACATCATAATTCGTATTGCAGTTTGAAATCCAGATGATCCATTTTCTCCACCTGTTTTTGCTACAATTTGTGATAAAAATATCCAACTACATGATGCTATTACATATTGCATAACTCCTGGTGTTGATACTTTAATAAGCGACATAATTACTTTATATTTTGGTTTAATATATTTCATTTTAATAGTTATCAATCTTACTTTAAAAAACAAAAAATACAATTGATAAAAAACACCTAATGCTCTTCCTATTGCAGTAGCTAGTGCAGCTCCTACAATTCCCATTTCAGGAATAAATCCGTAACCATTAATTAAAATAGGACATAAAACAATATTACAAATGTTTGCAAACCATAAACTTTTCATGGCTAATGCAGGATTTCCAACTCCTCTAAAAATTCCATTTATAAGAAAGATTAGTATAATAAAAACACTACTCCCTAAAATAATTTTAGGATATAAAATACCATACGCAATTGACTGATTTGATGCACCTAAAAAAACAAATATTTCTTCTGAATATAAAACACCTACAACACTAATTATTATCGAAATAAAAACAGATATAAGAATAGATTGCATTGCAACTACTCCTGCTTTTTTCGTTTTTCTCTCTCCTACTCTTCTAGATATAATTGCAGTGGTTGCTACACTCAGTCCAATAGAAATAGAATAAATAATAGTATTTATAGACTCCGTTAGTCCTATAATCTGAATTGCTAAATTACTTTTGTCTAAATGTCCTACAAAATACAAGTCTACTAAAGCAAAAACAGATTCTAGAACCAATTCTAAAACCATCGGAATAGCTAAGAAGAGAATGGCTTTATTCATATTCATACTAGTAAAGTCATGGTTTCCATCTCCATTTAATACTTCTCGCAAAAAATTTATTATTCTCTTCATTTTATATATTTATAAAACTTCTTATTTATAATTAACCAATGGGTTTTGCAACTTTCCTACAAACTGCAAACTATCTGTTGGTGCTGTTAAATCTAACATTTGTTTATTATTCTTTAATTGTAGACGATTTAAACAACAAGCATCAAATTCATTCACGAACAAATCAAATTTATTAAATTGCGATTGTAATTCTGGATAATCATTTTTATAATTATGAATACATTTTGCTACTAATTTCCAAAATTCGTTTTCAAATATAATCTCATTTTCATGAAGAATTGAAGCAAGAAATCTAAAAAAAAATTCAAAAACATCATTTAATATGCAAAGTACCTTTAATGAGTCATCCATATCAACATAGATACGTTTTGCTTTTTCAGGCAATGGTGTTTTAGTATTAAAAAGCATTATCTCTTCAGTAATATCTTTCATTATTGCTTTTGTAGGAATATTATTTTCTAATACTAAAATTACATTTTCTCCATGAGGCATAAATACTATTTCATACTGATAAAAACAATGAAGTAATGGAGAAAGATAACAATCTAAATAACGATTAATCCATTCTTTAGCTGAAATTCCTGAAGATTGAATAAGCTGTTTTACAAAAGATTCTCCTTCATTATCGACATGTAATAAAGCAGCCATTGTCATACATTTTTCATTCTTTTCAAGTTTTGGAATAGGACTTTCTCTCCACAATGTTGCTAACATTTTATTATGTGCAATTCCTCTTCCAAGAGGCTCATATAAAAAATTTCTATATCCTAAGGTTGCTACTTCTCCCAACAATATAAACTTTTTACCTTGCAAATAATTATCTTCCTTTACTAAATTATCAATCCATTGCGTAATTGCAGGTGTACTTTCCATATAATAAGGAGAAAGTCCTCGCATAAATCCCATATTTACTACAGAAAGAGCTGTTTTTGCATAATTTTTTTCTGGATTACTTATATTGAAAAAAGTACGAATCGATTGTTGAGCTGAATAAATATCTTTTCCATATCCTAAACAAATTAATTTTTCTGAAGCAATATCATGAGAAAAGATTAATGTTAATTTATTAAACCATTGCCAAGGATGAACAGGGAAAAAGAAAAAATCATCTTTATTACGTCCTTTATTTTTAATTCTATTTTCAAATTCTATTTGTGTTTCCTCATCTAATTCTTGTTGTATAAGTTTTTTATAACTCAAGGCGTCAATGCTTGAAAAAGTTGCTCTACTTTTATGTCCTGCTAACCAAATTAATTGGACAGGAGCATTTGCTTCTGGAGAATATTGCATAAAATCAAGGCTATTAAATCCGTTTTTACCGCTATTTGCTAGAAAACACGGATGACCTTCTGTCATAGCATGTTCTATCTCTTGATAATCTTGATTAACTAATTCCTTTGCTGAGTATTTTTGATTTTCAATTTTAAATGCTGTGCTATAAATAGTACTTGTAATTTCTTCCAGATATGTTGGTAACAATATTTCTGGAATATCAAAAACATCTTTAAACTCAATTATAAAATCTGGAAGAGATAAAGTCACTTCTTTATCTTTAGTCATTTTTTTAATACTTTCTGATACTATTGCCCAATGATTCAAGGACAAAATAGAAGCCTTAAAACTGTATTTATTATTTTTATCAGGTGTATAAACAATATACTCATTATTCTCGTTTAGAGCTGGGTTTATTAATAATTCATGAGCAAATTCGCTAAGTGCTTTTTTAACTAATTGCCTATTTGCCTTGTCCCAATTACTTTTAGTTATATGTTTAATAGTATCATTTGGAGTAATTAAAATGGTATTATTCATAATTATAATTTTTCTAAGGCTTTGTAATAGTCTTCACGAGTACAAAATTCTAAATGTGCTTTTTTATGTGGAAGTTCTACAATTCTTTGAAAAACAAAGCCTGCTTTTTTATTAAGTTGATGGATTTTATAATTTCGAGCATCTGGTTCTACTACTATTCGTTTTACTTCACTATCATTAAATATAAAATCAAGTATAACGGTAAAAATAGACCATGTGAAGTTTTTAATTGGGTTTTCTGATGGAGCTACTAAAATGTGCATACCTCGATCTCCTTTTTCCACATTGTAATAGTTGTTAATTACATCTTCCTTTGGATTATAACATTCTAATAAAAAAGATATTATTCCATTAAAGGTTCCTATATAAACTTGAGTGTTTTTAACTATTTTTTCATAGGCTATTTTAACCTCATCAAAAGAAAAACCCATCATTCCCCAATAAATTGCATATTCTTTATTTACCCATTTATGAATAGCCTCAATGTCTTTTTCTAAATTTATAGGTCTTAATTCAAAAGTTCCGATTTCAGAAATATTTTTAGTAAAAACAACTTCTTCCAAAGTATCTTTAGTAAGATGTTTACTTGTATTTATCATTATATATTGAAAAAAATTAAACCGTTACTTTTTTATAAGGAGCTATTGGATTTTGTAATTTTCCTTTAAATTGTAATAAAGCAACAGGATCATCAAGATCTATCATTGTTTTATTATTGTTTATTTGCAAACGGTTTAAACATGATAATTCAAACTGTGTTTCAAATAAATCATACTGTTCAAATTTTCCTGCAAGATGCGGCTGTGTTTCTTGATAATCATGAATACATTCGGCAACTAATTCCCAAAAAAGATTTTCATTATAATTTACATGTTCAACTAATATACTCGACATGAATCGGAAAAAACCATCAAAAACATCTATAAAAATGGATAATAATTTAACCTTTTCAGGTACTTCTGCATAAATTCGGATAATATTTTCAGGTATTTCAACTTCAGGATTTAAAATCACAGCTTCTTCCGTTATATCTTTCATAAACGAACGAATGGGAATATGATTTTTAAACCCTAATATTATGTTTTCTCCATGTGGCATAAATACTAAATCGTACTGGTAGAAACAATGTAATAATGGACTTAGATATACTTTAAAATATTCTTTCAACCACAAATCAATTTCTAAAGAAGATGCTTTTATAATTTCTGGCAACAAAGCTTTCCCATCATTATCTACGTGTAACAAAGCTGCCATTGTCATTAATTGTTCTTCTTTTTGTAAAAAAGAAACAGGGCTTTCTCTCCACAATGATGCTATCATTTTATTATATGGATTGTGCTTTCCATAATCTTCAAAATAAGGATTAATATAACTTATTGAAGCAATTTCTCCTAACATTTCAAAATTCACATCTTGTAAATATTTATCTTTCCCTAATAATTTATTCAACCATTCTGCCATTTCTGGTGCTGTTCCTAAATAATATACAGGTAACCCACGCATGAATCCCATATTCAATATTGAAAGTGATGTTTTTGTGTAAAATTTCTTAGGATTGCTAATATTAAATAAAGTTCTGATAGATTGTTGTGCTTGATACAAATCTGGACTATATCCAACACATATTAATTTCCCTTTTGCTATTTCTGGAGAAAAAACATTCGCTAATTTATTAAACCATTGCCATGGATGAATAGGAATAAAATAATATTCTTCTGGATTTTTCCCTTGTTTTTTTATTATATCATTAAACTTTTCAATTGTATCATTATCTAGTTCATGCGATAATAGCGTTTTGTATTCTAACTCTTTTGTTCCTGCATAAATTGTTCTATCAATATGACCTGCTAACCAAAGGATTTGAAATGGATTTCCTGTTTCAGGTGTAAAAGCCTTGTAATCCATACTATTAAATCCTATTCTTCCATTATTAGCTACAAAACCCGGATGTCCTTCAGTCATAGACTGTTCAATAGTTTGAAAATCTGCTTTTACTAACTCTTTAGCTGTTAAAAACTCTTTACCTAATTTATAAGCACTGCCATATAATGTACTAATAATTTCTTCTATATAAGACGGAAACAATTCTTCACTTATTCCTATATTTTCTTTGAATTCAGATATAAAATGTATGGCATCAATTTCTATTTCCACACCATTACGTTCTTTTATTATAGAATTGCTATCAATTGTTAGATGATTTAAAGCAAGTAGCTTTGCTTTAAAAGAATATTTTATTTGATTATCATCTGTTGTTAAACAATACTTATTCCAATTATCTTGTTTTTTTTCTACTTTAGGATGCAATAATAATTCATGTGAAAATTCGCAAATTGCTTTTTTAACTAATAATTTATTTGCTTTTTCCCAGACTTCTGAATTGATATGTTGAACTGCTTGTTCTGGAAATTCTATTTGATTATGATATAGCATTTTTGTTTGTTTTAAATTGAATGTATCTATTGCTTTTACAAATTGCTCTCTTGTACAAAAGGCTAAAAGTGCTGTTTTATGGGGTAATTCTATCATTTTATCATCTACAAATCCTACGCGATGACAGATGTTAAACATTTTTTTATTTCGAATATCAGGTTCTACAACGACTCGTTGTATTCTTAAATCGTTAAATATGAATTTCAGAATACTTGAAAAAATATGCCACGTAAATTGATGAATTGGTTTTGTTGTTGGAGCAACAATAATATGTATTCCGCAATCATACTCTTTAACAGAATAATAATTACTAATACTATCGTATTTTGGGTTATACCTTTCTAATAAGAATGATATATTACCATTCACTAGTCCTATAAAAACATCTGAATGTTTTGTTATTTTTTCATATTCTTGTTTCACTTCTTCCATTTTCTTCCCTTGCATTCCCCAATATTGTGCATATTCACGATTTACCCAGTCATGTATAATAGTTATATCTTTTTCAAGATATAGAGGTCTGAACTCAATAAGACCAAAGTTTGGGATAAAATTAGCGTAGACAATGCTATTCTCTTTTATCTTCATTAATCTATTGTCTGTATTCATTTTTATATTGTTTTAATAATATATGATTTTACTATTTCTTCAATTATTCGATTAACTGAGCTTTAGATTGTTTTATTTTTTGAAAACGTAATATTTTCGTATTTGTTAGTTTGTTTTTACAATTTAAAAAAGCAGCATTTACCATTAAAGTCAACAAGGTCATTACTGGTATTAATAGAGCAACTGTTATCTGATTGTGTTCCCAAAATCCAAAAACATACATTCCCCAATTAATAAGTATCCATTGTATTACATACAAACTAGTTACATTTTTACTTAAGTAAGTTATTCCTTTAAAAAGTGTCTTATATTCTCCTATTAATATTGTAAGGATATTTGAAATCCATAAAAACAGTAACATTACACCCATTAATACTATGCTTCCACCTGGTCCTAAGTGATAATAATCACCAAAATGATATTCAGGGTTTATCTTAATTAATATTGCACCTACTAAAATGAATACGATTCCTTGTATTGCAATTTTTTTAAAAAAAGTGTTTTCATTCTCTTTAAGTTCTTTGTACCATTTTCCTAAAAAAACACCTATTAAAATGAATGAACTCCAAGGAAAAACAGGAAAGTAAACATTGAATTTATTACTAAAGAAGAGATCACATAAATAGTCTATTCCTGCAATACCTATTCTATATCCACTCATTTCTTTAGAGAGAGAAATAATTATTAGTCCTATTATCAAAGGAATCCATTTATTCTGACTAAAATGATTAATACATGCAATAATAAAAAGTGTAATTCCTGCAAGTTGTAAAATATCTCCTAAACATAAGAAAAACAATGCCGAATCAAGTGTTTGAGATATTAGTCCGTATGCCTCAACAAACCTTTGTGGAAGTCCTCCAAAAATATATTCTGGCACCCAAAATTTTAATATATTTAATCCATAACCTATTAAAAGGATTATTAATGCTCTTTTACATATTGCACTAAAATGTTGTCTACTCGATTGGTTAAATGAAATTCCCATTATTACAAGAAACATAGGTGTTCCTCTTCCCATCCATAAAATAATTTCTCCTAAAAGTGTTTGTGTTTGAGTTTGAATACTTCCATATATAAGCATGGTGTGAACAATGATAACCAATAAAACACTAATTCCTCGTGCAAAGTCAATAGCTGCTATTCTTTTCTTCTCCATATCTTTATTAAAGAATTAATTCAAATACTTCTGAAGAGATTACTTCTTCTTTTTCTACTCCGAATTGTTGAAATGCAATTTGCTTTTCAATAGAATAATATTCTTTTCCTGTTAGTTCTTTAATGATATAAGAATTTCTATAGCATGCCATTCCTAAATCTGGAGTAACAAAACCATGAGTATGTAACTCTGCATTTTGAACAAATATTTCATTAGCATTTACATCTATACTATAATTTCTATGAGTAGCAAATCGTTCTTTTTTATCCCACTTAATTCTATTTTTAATTCCGTTAAGAAATTCTGGAAGCTTATAGTTATATCCTGTTGCTAAGACTAGCGCTTCCGTAGTATGACGATATTTTTTATCTTGCTCTATTTGATGAAGTTCTAATTCAAAATTTCCTGTTTCTTTGTTATAATTAGATTTTATACATTCTGAATTTGTTCTTAAATTAACATCTATTTCTTTAATCACTTTTTTACTATATATAGTATCAAAAATATTCCCTATTAAATCTTTATTAATTCCTTTATACAATATTTTTTGTTCTTTTAACAATTCTTCTCTTTTGTTTTCGGGTAAATTATAAAAATAGTCTACATACTCCGGAGAGGTCATTTCAAGAGTTAATTTACTATAGTCCATTGGGAAAAATCGAGGAGAACGTGTTATCCAATTTAATTGATATTCATATACATCTATTTCTTGTAGTAAATCATTAAAAACTTCTGCTGCACTTTGACCACTACCTAAAACTGTAATTGATTTTTGCTTTTGTAACTCTTCTTTATTTTGAATATATGCAGAAGAATGAATTGCTTTTTCTTTTAGTATTTCACATGATTTTGGAACATGAGGAGATGTTCCAGTTCCTAGAATGAGCTTTTTAGTATTATAAGTCTTTATATCGTTTGTTTTTGTGCATTTTGTGGTTACACTATATAATGCATCTGATTCATTATAATCTATTTGTATGACTTCAGTACTAAAAAACACATTAGGCAATTTTTTTATTGCCCATTGACAATATTGATTGTATTCGTTTCGTAATAATAAAAAGTTTTCTCTAATATAAAAAGAATACATTTTCCCTTGTTCTTTACTATAATTTAAAAAGCTAAATGGGCTTGTTGGGTCAGCTAATGTAACTAAATCAGCAAGAAACGGAATTTGCAATGTTGTATCTTGTAATAACATTCCTGGATGCCAATTAAAAGATTCATTTTTATCAAAAAAAACACCATTCAAATTTTCAATTGGTTGTGTTAAACATGCCAGTCCTAAATTGAATGGACCAACACCTATGGCTATAAAATCGTATGTTATATTTTTCATTTTTATTAATTTTTTAAAGAATATTGTTGTCCGTGATGAATAATAAGTGCTATTACTTCTTCAATATCCTGAGTTGTTGTAAGCGGATTAAGCAATGTGAATTTCAAGAAAACCTCATCATTTACTTTAGTACTGGTTATAATTGCTTTCCCTTCATTAAAAATTGCTTTTCTTATGTAACTATTTAAATTACAATAAGAAACATCATTCCCAAAAAATGGAGTATATCTAAAAACAATTGCACTAATTTCTGGATTGTGTATCATTTCAAAATCTTTTCTTTCTCTCAAAAAGTTTGCTGTGAACTGAGCATTTTCAACTGCTTTTTCTAAATATGAACTTAATCCTTCTACTCCAATAATTCTTAATGTGAACCATAGTTTAAGTGCATCAAAACGTCTAGTAGTTTGTATTGATTTCTTAACCATATTTGGAATTCCTTCTTCTTCTTGTTCTTTAGAATTAAGGTAATCTGCATGATATTTTATATAATCTACAAATGACTTATCTCTCATAAAAAAGCCACTTGAACTTACTGGTTGATAAAATGTTTTGTGATAATCTATAGTAGCAGAATCAGACAATTCAATTCCTTTTAGTTTATTTTTATGTGTCTCACTTATTAATAAACCACCTCCATAAGCTGCATCTACATGAAACCATAAAGAATTTTTCTTCGCAATTCTTGAAATCTCTATTAATGGATCAATTGAACCAAAATCTGTTGTTCCTGCGGTTCCTACAATTGCAATAGGTATATTTCCTAGCTCTTTTTGTTTTCTTATAGCTTGTTCTAACTTTGTAATATTCATTTTAAAATCAGAATCAACAGAAACTGGAACTACTGCATTTTGCCCTAATCCAAGTAAACTTAAATTCTTCTTTAAACTAAAATGACTTACTTCTGAACATAATATTTTAAATTTTGAAGCTTCGGAAGGTAATCCATCCATCTTTGGATCAATATCATAATTGTTTTTTATATAATAATCCCTAGCTAATAAAAGCCCCATTAAGTTAGATTGAGTTCCACCACTTGTAAAAATGCCATCTCCTTCTTTTGGATATCCCATAATTCCTAGAGTCCACTCGATTAATTTTAGTTCAATAAATGTGCCTCCTGTACTTTGATCCCAAGTATCCATAGAAGAATTAAGAGATGAAATAAACGCTTCTGCAACTAGTGTTGGTGTTAAAATAGGGCAATTTAAGTGTGCTATATATTTAGGATTATGAAAATGAACACAATCATTTAAATAAATTTCTTTCAGTTCTTCTAAAACATAATTCAATGAGTGTTGTCCTTTAAAATTTTCAAGTTTTATACTTTCAATTCTTTCTTTTATATTTTTAATAGAAGTTCCTGTAAAAGGAGTTTTTCTCTTTTTAACATGCTTACTTATAACATGAATTGCTTTTTTCATGCTATTTTTATAATTTGTAATACTACTTTTTTCATTTGAGAAAACATATTGTTTAAAGATATCTTGGCTTATTATAGCCTCATTTGTGTTTTGATTAGTTTGCTTGACAATGTTCATTTGTTATTTTTATTTAGATTAATTCTAAAAAGAGAGTCAAAATTAGAGTCAAAATAAATAGAAACAAATACTAAAATAATGGTAATTTAATTGATTATTGAGAGTATTTAAAAATACCTTTTTTGGAGTAGATTCTTTTAAACAATACTACTTTTTAATGCATATAAAACAAGCTTAGATGTTGAATTTGCACTAGTTTTTTTCATTATATTTTTTCTATGAGTACGAAAAGTATGAACACTTATAAATAAAATTGAAGCAATTTGATTTCCTGTTTTCCCTTGAGCTATTAATTTTAATATTTCAATTTCCCTAGTTGTTAAATGATTGCAATCATTCTGTTGTTTAACAAGGTTATTTTCTAAAACGCTATTTAAAATTTGATTACATATATATCTATCATTCCTCTGTATTTTAATTAATGCTTCATAAAACACTTGTTCTTGACTATTCTTACAGATATAACCACTTATCTCCTTTTTATACAGAAATTCATCTTCAAACTCGTTGTGAAAACACGTAATAATTATAATTCTACACGTAGGGAATAATTTATTTATATTTAAAACATCTCTTTTCTCTATATCAATTACATTATTAACATCTATAAAAAGATAATCTATTTCTGTATTATTAAGGGTTTTTATCAATTCTCTCTTTGTTGACAATTCAGTAATTGTCAAACTATTAAAATGTTTCTTCAATACATGTTTTAGCCCTATCCTATATAAATTTTGGCTATCTGCAATAATAATATTTGATTTCATTTTTTATTTATTTATTTAGACTTGATAAAAATAATAATATTTTTTAACTTTTCTTTATTAAATTATAATTAGCCTTTTATAAAACTGAAACTATTTACTTTAGAATAATTATAAAATATACCTAAAATTTGAAAAGCAGAAAAGAATCACTTCGTAATTTTTAAACATTCCGTAACTTTACGCTTCTAAAAACTAATACAATGGATTTTATATACCAAGACCCTTATCTTATTGAAAAAGATGATACTAAATACAAAAAAATATCTTCTGAATTTGTAAAAGTAGAAAAACTAGGAGATCGAGAAATTTTAACAATTGATCCAAAAGGATTAGAACTTCTTTCTGAAGTAGCTATGAATGATGTTTCGTTTATGCTTAGAACGAAACATTTACAAAGTTTGCAAAATATTTTAAATGATCCTGAAGCAACAGATAATGATCGTTTTGTTGCCTATAATTTATTACAAAATGCTTCTGTAGCAATTGATGGTGAACTCCCTTCTTGTCAAGATACAGGAACTGCTATTGTAATGGGAAAAAAAGGAGAAAATGTTTATACTGGTGTTGATGATGCTGAATGGTTATCCAAAGGAATTTTCAACACGTATCAAAAGAAAAATTTACGTTATTCTCAGATTGTGCCTATTAGCATGTTTGAAGAAAAAAACTCTGGATCAAATCTTCCTGCTCAAATAGATATTTATGCAAAAAAAGGGAATTCTTATGAGTTTTTATTTTTAGCAAAAGGTGGTGGTTCTGCTAATAAAACTTTTCTATATCAAAAAACAAAATCGCTATTGAATGAAAAATCGATGGACGAGTTTATTCGTGAAAAAATTAAAGATTTAGGAACCTCAGCTTGTCCTCCTTACCATTTAGCTTTAGTTATTGGCGGAACTTCAGCAGAAGCAAATTTAGCTGCTGTAAAAAAAGCTTCTGCAGGTTATTTTGATCATTTACCTACATCTGGAAATATGTCTGGACAAGCTTTTAGAGATTTAGAATGGGAAAAAAGAGTACAAAAAATTTGTCAAGAAAGTGCTATTGGAGCTCAGTTTGGAGGAAAATATTTCACTCATGATGTTCGTGTAATTCGCTTACCTCGTCATGCTGCTTCTTGTCCTGTAGGATTAGGTGTATCATGTTCTGCTGACAGAAATATTAAAGGGAAAATTACTAAAGAGGGTATCTTTGTAGAACAATTAGAAACTAATCCAGGTCAGTTTTTACCTAAAGTTGCTCCTCATTTAGAAGAACCTGTTATTATTGATTTAGATAAACCAATGAAAGAAATATTGGCTGAATTAACAAAATATCCTATTAAAACTCGTTTGAAATTAAATGGAACAGTTATAGTAGCTCGCGATATTGCTCATGCCAAAATAAAAGAATTGTTAGATTCTGGTAAACCAATGCCTGAATATTTCAAAAACCATCCAATATATTATGCTGGTCCTGCAAAAACTCCTGAAGGAATGCCATCTGGAAGTTTTGGCCCTACTACTGCTGGAAGAATGGACCCTTATGTAGATGAATTTCAAGCTGCTGGCGGAAGTATGATTATGCTTGCTAAAGGAAATCGATCACAACAAGTTACAAATGCTTGTGCTAAATATGGTGGATTTTATTTAGGTTCTATAGGTGGTCCTGCGGCAATTTTAGCAAAAGACAATATTTTAAAAGTTGAAGTAGTCGATTTTGAAGAACTTGGAATGGAAGCTGTACGAAAAATTACAGTTAAAGATTTTCCTGCTTTTATTATCACTGATGATAAAGGAAATGATTTCTTTGCCAATCTGTAATAATTCTTAGTTTGATTATAATATAAAAAGGCTGTCTAAAAAATTTAGAACAGCCTTTTTCACTTAACTTAACTCAAAAAACTTACTCTTTAATAAACTTATTTGTTATTTTCTCTTTGTAGGTGTTTAATTCTATAACATAAACTCCTGTACTTAATTTTGATACATTAACCTGATTATCTTTAATTTGACCTTCTAAAACTAGTTGCCCAAATAAATTAAACACTTTATAATCTTTCATTCCATCATTAGAAATAACATTTAAAACATCACCCTTTACTGGATTTGGATACATTTCAAAATCAATTCCTTGTTTAATTTCTGTTACAGTATTGATATTTGAAACTAAACCTGTTGTTCCTACACAAAAATTTGTTGATTGGATTGCTCCAAAATTTCCCCCAGAAGCTAAAGTAGTTCCTCCAGATGTTACAGTATAGCTCCCATTACCATACGAACAACACATTCCATCTCCATAGGTATCATTAATTTTAAAAGTATAACATCCAGCGGCTAAACATTTTGTAATAGTCAACGAAGAACCATCAGCTTGACTACCATAAGTTCCTCCTGATTCTACTACTTGACTTGCTGAATTTAATATCTGCCAACTTGTTTCTTCAGGATAATTATCAAAAGTTAAATTTACATTTACATTAGTACAGGTTGGAGGATTTACTATTCCAGTCGATAATGAAATATCATCTACTGCAATATCACCTTGCCAGGTTGTCCCTGTTGAACCTACAAATCTTAACCTAACCGTATCTCCTGCATAAGAAGCTAAATCAACTGAAGCATCTAACCATGAATTTCCTTGATTTCCAGATTTTGTCCAAACATCAGTCCATGATGTTCCATTAGTGCTAGCTTGTAATTTTAATCCTCCCATACCAGCAACCCCATACATGTGATATTTAAAAGTAAATGTCGCTGAAGAAGTACTACTCAGGTCATAACAAGGTGAGTTTAATATTGTTGATTTGTTTGAATAATTAGGACTTGAAGCTTCTACATATACATAATATGTGCCTTGAGCAGCACCAGAAGGTCCTGTATTAGTAGATGGTGTTCCGTTTGAATTAATTATCCAATCGAAATCATCTCCTGATCCTTGTGTCCATGCTCCCAAAGTATTTTCAAATCCTTCAGAATAAGGAAAAGTTGTTATTGTTGTTGAACATGTTGTTGGGTTTCCTCCACCTGAATAAGCTGAACCAACTCCTACTGCATAAAAAGCATTAGTTGTTGCAATTACCTCAGCAGATGCATCTCCATATAAATCTATAGCTGCTTGAATACCATAAGTACGTGCGTTAGCAAAAGTTGAATTAGCCGATAAATATACACTCTCTAATCTATAAGCAATGTTTGCAGCCTTATCCATTCCAATTCCTGTAACATTATATGAACTTCCAATATCATTAGTTCCTGATTTTCCTTGAACCAAAATGTAAAACCAATGATTTAATACACCACTATTTGTATGAACTCCACAATAATCATTTGATTGTGTTGGTGTTCCACAGTTTGGATTTTTCCAATAGGTTCCTCCATAAGTATCAGGTTGTCCTTCACTTTTAGGATTACTCATTGAACGAAGTGATGCATGACCAGAACGTCTCTCTATATCTTCCCCAATTAACCAAGTTTGCTTATTAGGCGCTGCATAAAACTCTACTGTTGCACCCCAAATATCTGAAAACCCTTCATTTAAAGCTCCAGATTCTCTTTGATAAGCTAAATTTGCGGTATATGTACACACTGCATGTCCTATTTCATGAGCAGCTACATCTAATGAGGTTAATATATCAAAATAGGTTCCACTACCATCTCCATAAGTCATTCTTGAACCATCCCAAAATGCATTATCATAATTAGAACTATAATGCACATAACTATTAATTGCTGCTCCAGAATTATTAAAACTATTTCTATTGTGTTTTGAACTCCAATAATCGTAAGTCATTTCTGCTCCCCAATGCGCATCTAATGCTCCATTATCTTTGTTTGCGCTATGTTCGGCTGTTGTCCAATTGTTATCATTATCCGTAAAATTAACCGCTGAACCATAATTAGTTCCTGTATTCATATCGTACGTATTAACACCATTACCTCTCGTGTTATCTTTTAAAATATAACTTCCGCCACTTAATGTTGTCTCAATATTTTTAGTTCCACTATACCTTGTTGCAGCAGTACCTGTAATCAAAGTTTCTAGTGTTTTTGTAATAGCAAAACTATTATCATTTGATATACATGCATGATTTTTAGTAAATAAATGAGCTGATCCATGTCCAAAATTTGTTGCATGCTTAATTGTTGCATTGTAAAATAAAATTTTACCTGATTTTGCATCAACATAAACATCTCCTCTACTCACTGGATTTGTTGAATAAATATCAAATTTATAAGCTAATATTAATTGTGCATTTTCTCTTTCAATACCAATATTTCCCATATCAGGAAGCAATACCAATTCACCTTGAGGTTTAGTATAATTTATTAAAGATGATTCTTTTTTGTCTTCCCATAAAAAAGAACTTCCTCCTACTGCTTTTTTGGCAAGTTCTAATGCAGTACTACTATTCAATATTGGATTTAAATCAACTGTTTTAACATTATACACGTCTCCACTCATTGATATAATTTTCCCCTTATTAGAATGGATTGTATACGTTGCAAATTCTATTTTTACAGAGCTGTAATACAGTTGAAACTTTTCATGAACAATTCCTAAATTATCTACTTCATCCTTAATTTTTACAAAATTAAATTCTGTTCCTAGTTTAAGATTTTCTTTTAGAACGCTTTGAAAGTCTTCATTTGATACATTTGAATTCTCATTAAAGATTATCAATGCAGGTTGCCCTTTTTCATCATATACTTTCTCCTTCACATTTTTATCTAAAACCTGAGCTGTAGATAAAAATGATGAAGAAAAAAGCAGGACAATTCCGAGGTTTTTTTGCCATCTGTTTTTCATAATTAATTAGTTTTTAATTGTTTGGTTAGAAAAACAAAGGTAGATAAGAATAAAAATATAATTTTACAACAAAGTTATATTTTTTGTTAAATTATATTAAAATATTCAGTTTTTTAATATAATTATTATAAAATAATAAAAATTATTCAACAAAAAGAACCAATCCTTTTAAATAATGACCTTCAGGATGATATATATTTATAGGATGATCTGGTCCTTGAGATAATTTATGAAGTACTCTAATATTTCTTCCTGTTTCAATTGCTGCTGCTGCTATGGTATTATAAAACAAAACATCATCAATTACTTGCGAGCAAGAAAAAGTAAATAAAATTCCTTTTGGCGCTAATGCTCTTAATCCCGCTATATTAAGTCTTTTATATGCTTGAGTTGCTGTATGTTTGCTTTTTATGCTTTTTGCAAATGCTGGAGGATCCAATATTATTACATCATATTCTTTATGATTCTCTTTCATATACTCAAAAACATCAGAAGCAACTGGTTTATGGTTTGCATTTGGAAAATTTAATTCCATATTTTTATCTGCCAAATCAACTGCTTTTTGAGAAATATCAACAGATGTTACTAACTCTGCACCTGCACTCATAGCATATATTGAAAAACCACCTGTATAACAAAACGTATTCAACACTTTTTTTCCTTTAGCATATTCACTCAATAATTTTCTATTATCTCTCTGATCAAGAAAAAAACCAGTTTTTTGACCTTCTACCCAATTGACAGCAAATTTTATATTATTCTCTTTTGCAATAGTTTCTGATGTATCACCATATAAAAAGAAATCATTTCCTGTCTGTGGCAATGTTCCACTACTTTTACAATAGATTGTTTCACAATATTCAGGAAAATTAACCTTGATAATTTTTGCAATTTCTTCGATTTGTAAATAAATCCCCGAAGAATGCGCTTGAATAACCCAGTTTTTATTATAATAGTCTACTATTAGCCCTGGAATTCCATCTCCTTCTCCATGTATTAATCGAAAAGCATTTGTTTCATTAAAATCAAGTAGTTTTGTTCTAAGGCTCCATGCTGATTCTAACTTAACTTTCCAAAAATCAGTATCAAATACTTCATCTTTAAAAGTTAATAATCGAACAACAATACTTCCTCTATCACTAAAAAAACCTGTTCCAAGATGCTTCTCATTATTATCTACAACATCCACCATTTCTCCATCATACAACTCTTTACTTACTCCATAAACTGCTCCGCTAAAAATCCAAGGATGACGTCTAAGTATTGACTTTTCTTTTCCTTGCTTTAATATCACTTTTGAAAAACTCATTTCTTTTTTTTACAAAACTAATCTAAGTTTTCGGAATAAAAAAACGCCTTGATTTTCAAGGCGTTTTTATAAAATTAATCAAAAATTATTCTTTTACGAATTTTTTAGAAATCGTTTTCTGTCCATCATTTACTTCTACTATATACATTCCAGAAGACAACTTAGAAACATCTATTCCTGACTCAATATTGTTTCCAGATTTTACTTTTTGACCTACTAAATTATATATTGAAAAAGTAACTGCTCTATTATCATATACATTTATATTTAACATATTTTGAACAGGATTTGGGAACAAATTAAAATCATAATTTCCACTATTATTTCCTAATTCTTCATTTGTGTTTACAAAATTAAGAGCCGCAGAACCTCCGATATTTACTGTATAATCTTCTACTTCACCATAAGAAAAAGTTTCACAAGCTGTTGAGTTCGAATTATATTTCATTTGAATTCTCATTCTTGTATTTCCTGACAAGGCCGTTGAAGGAACTGTAAAAGTTGAATATAGCGTTCCACTACTTGTAGATGATCCATTTACAACTCTCTCTGAACTTTCAAAAGTTCCATTTTTATTATAATCAATCCAAACAGACCAATATTCATTATACGATGATCCTGTGAAGCCAGCACTAAAGTTTATAGTATTTGATCCATAAGGCAAGTTTGCCACTAAACTAGTAAAATCTCCATATCCTCCATTAGCCCCTGTAGAATTTGACACATTATTTAACCCTACAAAATCAATAAATTCATCTGCAACACTATTCCCTTTAGATGTACAATATGTCACTGTAGAACCTCCTAAAGTAGAAAAAAGCTTAGAAGCCGAATATGCTGAAGTTCCTGAATCTGGACATATACTTCTTACTTGCGCTTCATAATCTGTACTTGAAGAAAGTCCTGTAAGAACTAATCCATTAGAAGCCGAAGCAACCGTTGTCCAAGTTGACGATGTTGTAGTTTTATATCTAACTTCATACGTTGCCCCTACTACTGAAGACCAGCTTAATGAAGTACTAGATGATGTTGTATTTGAATTATTTAAATTTAAAGGAGTAGTAGCATTACAAACTGTAGATGTATTTGTAATTCCCGTAACAATTAAAGTATAATTTTGACTACCTCCTGATAATGAAGAACCTTTATGTGTAACCGTTATTGTATATTGACCTGAAGCATTAGACACATCTATTCTTTCAAAATTATCTTTAACATTATCTCCTAATCCGTTAGTATTTACTCCTGTTAATCTCCATGGAAAATACGTTGTACCAGATTTCGTAATTCTAATATCTAAATCATTAACCAATTTTGCAGTTGATGAGTTAGTAGCTGTAGTAGCTGTTCCCGCAGGATCTGTCCAACTAATAGACGCTAATAAATCATTAATTCCATCACTATTAACTGTTACTGAATAAGACTGACCAGGTTGTAATGTTCTTTGGCTCACTATTGATTGATTTCCATTTTGAGATATTGCTTGTGCTGCTCTTTTTGCATTTAAAAGTCCCCATCCATAGATTGCATCAGGACCATTAGAACCCGCATCATCAGCAGTATGCATCGCCACTCCTTTTAATGTTGCCGAACGCATAAAACTTCCATTTATATTATTATAATGCTGTTGTAACAACAATAAGGTACCTGCAACATTAGGAGAAGCCATTGACGTTCCTGATATTGATTGATACGCTGTATCACTATTTTGATATGTTGAATAAACACTTGTACCATTACCTGTAATATCTGGCTTAATTCTTAAATCATCTGTTGGACCTTGACTACTACCACCGTTTATTGAAACTGAAATAAGATTTCCACTAGAATCAATATTTGCATCTTGTGCGTTCGCAACAACCAAGTTATTTTTTGAAGTTGAATGACCTGTTAATTTATCATATTGAGGAAAACTGCTATTTAATGGCTGTGAGTTATAATTAGTCCCTCCATCATTTCCTGCAGCTACAACCATTAAATAATTAGGTGCGTTATACATTAAATTATCCCAATCTCTAGAATCATTAATATATGCTCCAAAATAATAATCCGGAACAAGATCTGAACGGAATCCGTATGAATGGTTAGAAATAAGCATCCCATTTGCCGCAGCACTAGTCGCTTCAGACAAATCATTATTCCACATATACCCTCTTACTCTAGATTGCGGAGCCATTCCTTTTGCATTTGCTACTACACCAGAAGCTGCGATAGTCCCTGTAACATGCGCTGCATGAAAATTTAACTGAGTTCCTCCTTCAGATGCTGCATCTTCAACACTTACACGATTTGATCCGCCAGCACCATCATATTCTTGGTGTGTTACTCTAGCATGACCACCGTCCCAAACATAAGCAATCATGTTTTGTCCATTTAAATTTAATCCTAAACTTCCACCTGAATGAAGGTGATTGGCTCTTGTAGATTTTGCTGCTGCAACATTAAAAGTGCTATAATAAATTAAACTTCCGTCTGCATCTACTCTTTGTAGCTCTGCATAGCCTCCATCTTTTAAATTAACATATATTGGTATATTGTTACTTTTTGCAAATTCAATTGCAGCCTTTTTATTAGCTTTTTCTTTTTCAAGAAATGAATTTGACATTTTTGTGATTTGCTGAACATTATATTCATTTGTAATTTGTTTTCTCTCCATTTCTGTTTGTCCAAAAGAATTTGACATAGAGAATAACAGGCCTGCAAATAGCAGCCTACTGAAATAGTTTTTTCTTACCATAATAAAAATAGTTGTTTGTTGTTTATTTTGTTTGATATTTATAAATACGCTGCGAATTTAACAAAAAATAAACAAAAAAATAACATTAAATTCAATAAACAGTTATTTATACCAATAAATAGCACTTATTTTAAGTATTTTAACAAATTTTTAAGTGTTCTGACAAAATGTAACAAAAAAAGCCATGTTTTTCAACACAGCTTTTATAAATATTTAAATATTAGAAACTTACAATATCATTTCTGGAATTTCCCCTTCAATTATTAAAGTTCCTTCAGTTGCCTTTTTAATATCATCAACAGAAACTCCTGGTGCTCTTTCTAGTAATTTAAATCCTTTTTCAGTAATTTCTATTACTGCTAATTCAGTAACAATTTTTTTAACACACTTAACACCTGTTAATGGAAGCGAACAACTTTTAAGAAGCTTAGATTCACCTGCTTTATTTACATGCATCATCGCTACAATTATATTCTCTGCTGATGCAACCAAATCCATTGCTCCTCCCATTCCTTTAACCATTTTCCCTGGAATTTTCCAGTTTGCAATATCTCCATTTTCGGAAACTTCCATTGCTCCTAAAATTGTTAAATCTACTTTTTGACTACGGATCATTCCAAAACTAAAAGCAGAATCGAAAAAACTAGCCCCTGGTAAAGTAGTTATAGTTTGTTTTCCTGCATTTATAATATCTGCATCTTCCTCTCCTTCAAAAGGGAAAGGCCCCATTCCTAAAACACCGTTTTCACTTTGAAATTCTACAGAAATATCTTCCCTAACATAATTTGCAACTAATGTTGGGATTCCAATACCTAGGTTTACGTAATAACCATCTTTTACTTCTTTAGCAATTCTTTGCGCTATTTGATTTTTATCTAATGCCATGATTATTTTTGTCTTACAGTTCGTTGCTCAATTCTCTTTTCAAACTTTTCTCCTTTAAAAATACGGTTTACCATAATTCCTGGAATATGAATTTGATTCGGATCTAAAGTTCCTGCTGGAACTAATTCTTCAACCTCAGCAATTGTAATTTTCCCTGCTCCTGCCATTACAGCATTAAAGTTTCTGGCCGTTCCTTTAAAGATAAGATTTCCAGCTTCATCTCCCTTCCACGCTTTTACTATAGCAAAATCTGCTTTAAAAGCATGTTCCATAACGTGCATTTTACCATTAAAATCTCTCACTTCTTTTCCTTCTGCCACTTCAGTTCCATAACCTGCAGGCGTGAAAAAGGCCGGAATACCTGCTTGAGCCGCACGACATTTCTCTGCTAATGTCCCTTGCGGTGTTAATTCCACTTCTAGTTCTCCAGAAAGCATTTGTCTTTCAAACTCTGCATTTTCTCCTACATAAGAAGAAATCATTTTCTTTATTTGACGATTTTGCAACAATAACCCTAATCCAAAATCATCAACTCCTGCATTATTTGATATGCAAGTTAAATCTGTAACTCTTTTACTTACTAATTCAGCAATACTGTTTTCAGGAATTCCACAAAGCCCAAAACCTCCCAACATTATAGTCATTCCATTCTCAATCCCTTGTAAAGCCTCTTCAACGTTATTTACTCTACGATTAATCATAATATTTTCTATGTTTATTTAAAGATCAAATTCATTCATATCTGGAGCATCAACATCAATAGAATCTGTAGTAACTTTCGTCTTATCACAGTCTACACTAATAGAAATCTTATCAGGTCTTTCAAATGCACCTTTAGAGACATTTAATTCTTTATCCTTATAACATTTATCCATAAACAATCCCCATATTGGTAATGCCATTGTCGCTCCTTGTCCAAAATTTGTACTTCTAAAGTGTGCAGCTCTATCTTCATTTCCAACCCATATTCCCGCAGAAAGATTAGGTACCATACCTATAAACCAACCATCTGAATTATTCTGAGTAGTTCCTGTTTTCCCTGCTATTGGATTATTAAATTTATATTTATAATTTGTCAATCCTCTTACACTTCCGTTTCTAAGACGCGCACTTGTCCCTGATTGCACTACCCCTTCCATTAACTTTACTATAGCATAAGCTACATCTTTATTCATTACATCTTTAGACTCTGGAATAATTTGCTCTAAAATCACACCGTTTTTATCTTCAATTCTTGTAATAAATGTTGGTTTTATATAAACTCCTTGATTAACAAAAGTACTAAACGCTCCAACCATTTCACTCACTGTAATTTCTACAGCACCTAATGCAATTGCTGGTTGTTCTGGAATATCTGTAGTAACACCTAAGTCATGTGCCATATTAACAACTGCTTTAGGACCTACTCTATCCATCAACTTAGCCGAAACTGTATTTATAGAATTAGCCAAACAAAACTTCAAGTCTTTCATCCCATAATATTTATGACTTGAGTTTCTTGGTGTCCAACTAGATGATATTCCCCATCTTCCTTTTGGCATTGTGAATGGACCATCAATAATAGAATCACATGGAGACATCCCTAATTGCTCAATAGCAGTTGAATAAACAAACGGTTTAAATGTTGAACCTACTTGTCTTGCTCCTTGTCCAACATGATCATACTGAAAATATTTATAATTATTTCCACCAACCCATGCCTTTATATGACCTGTTTGCGGCTCCATTGCCATCATCCCAGTTTGAAGCATATGTTTGTAATAAATAATAGAATCTCTTGGTGTCATTATGGTGTCTTTTTCACCTTTCCAAGAGAATATTTTCATTTTTGCTTTAACTTCAAAAGATTTTAAAATTTCAGCATCCGACTTTCCGTCTTCTTTTAAAATTCTCCATCTCTCAGAGTTTTTCATTGATCTCTTAATTATTTTTTCAGTTTCTACATCAGATAGATTAACAAAAGGCGCATTTTTCTTTCCTTTTGCCAGTTCAAAAAACTTAGCTTGTAAATTTGTCAAATGTTCTTCTACTGATTCTTCCGCATACTTTTGCATACGCGAATCAATCGTTGTGTATATTTTTAAACCGTCTCTATATATATCATACTCAGAACCATCATCTTTTTTATGCTCTTTAACCCAGTCTTTCATATACCCCTTTAGATATTCTCTAAAATATGTTGCAATTCCTTCATTATGGCTTTCAGGCTTAAAATCAAGAACAAGTGGTGTTTTTTGCAATTCTATTTTTTTTGCTTCTGTTAAAAAACCACTTCTAACCATTTGTCCTAAAACAGTGTTTCTTCTATCTAAAACTAATTTCTTTCTAGTTTCACGATTTGGATTATATAAAGAAGGATTTGTTAACATTCCGACAAAAACTGCTGCTTCTTCAACTTTTAAATCTTTAGGTTCTTTATTAAAATAGATTTTTGAAGCTGAGCGAATACCTATAGCTCCATTTACAAAATCTACCTGATTTAAATACATTGCAATAATTTCCTTTTTTGTGTATTGTCTTTCCAAACGAACTGCAATGATCCATTCTTTCACTTTTTGAATAACCCTAACAAATATATTTCGAGCCCCATCGCTCCCATGAAATAAATTCTTTGCTAACTGCTGACTAATAGTACTTGCTCCTCCATCGGTTCCTAATTTTGCAATTGCCCTTATTGTTCCTCTTGGATCAATTCCAGAATGCTCATAAAAACGCTCATCTTCTGTAGCAATTAAAGCATTTATAAGATCTTTAGGTAAATCTTCATATTTCACAGGAATCCTATTTTGAGTATAGAATTTTCCTAAAACCACTCCATCAGAAGATATGATTTCTGTAGCTACATTAGAATCAGGATTTTCTAAATTTTCAAAAGTTGGCATCGCTCCAAAAAATCCCCATGAAGCAAATAAAAATAATAGAATTACACTTGTAAGACCAAACAAAAAAGTCTTCCAAAAAATCTTAATATATTTAGAGTAATTATTAGTTTCTTTTTTTTTCGTAGCCATAATTATTTTGTTTTTTCAATTCTGAAACCTATATCTGTAACTCCTTTTAATTCTTCAATTCCTGAAACACTACCTGTTTCTCTTAGTGCATGTTGAATTTTTACAGTATACTTCCCTGCTTGCTTAAATTTAAAATTTTCTTGATACCACAATTTACTTTCTTTAATGTCCGAAAACCCTTCTCCTAATAATGATCCATCAGGCTTTGTCATTGCAAATTCCAAAGTATCAATTTTTACTAAACTATCAGGCTGCTTAAGCGACACTATAAGAAACAAGTTATTAAATGGATACTCATTTGTATTTCGAATATTTAGAAATAAATTATATGGATTTATTGTATCTTTTTGGTCAAAAACAAACTGAATAGTATCTGTTGCTTCCCAATTTCCATTAACTCCTTTGTATTCATCAAATACTCTTTTTTTATCACAAGAAAAAAAGAATACAAAAATTATAAAAAATAATACTGCGTTATTCCTTTTTAGAATCATTTTTAAAATTTGTTGGTTTACGACGCTTTTTATTCTTATTATTAGTCTTATTATTAGTCTTATTATTACTGTTTTTATTAGGTTTTTTTCTTGTTTTATTATCAAAACGAGTCAAACTATCTTGTCCTACTACATTTTGAAAATTATTTTCAATTTCTTTAGCGGTTTCAATCACAAAATCTTCAATAGCCTCAACTTTTTTACTATCTTTATTTATAGCTATAATCTCCTTTACATTAGCAACGGATAAAACATGCCAATGAGCTGGTTGATTTTCATAAGAAAACCACATTAATTCTTTAAAAATGTCTACTTTTTGGCAATTTGCATTCCCTTTTTCTGTAAAAAGTTTAGTATCTAAATCAGGAAATTCTTTTAATGCATCTAAATATGTATCTAATTCATAATTCAAACAGCATTTTAACTTTCCACATTGTCCTGCTAATTTTTGAGGATTCAACGACAATTGTTGATATCTTGCCGCTGAAGTATTAACACTTCTAAAATCAGTTAACCATGTTGAACAACAAAGCTCTCTTCCACAAGATCCAATACCTCCTAATCGAGAAGCTTCTTGACGAAACCCGACTTGCTTCATTTCAATTCGAATACTAAACTCACGAGCGAAATCTTTGATTAATTGGCGAAAATCGACTCTATCATTTGCTGTATAATAAAAGGTTGCTTTTGAGCCATCTCCCTGAAATTCAACATCTGATATTTTCATTTCCAAGTTTAGCGCAATTGCCAGCTCTCGGGCTTTCATTCTAACAATCTCTTCTTTCTTTCTCGCTTCGCTCCATATATCTATGTCTTTTTGAGACGCCTTTCTGTATATTTTTGGTAATTCACTCTCAATTGGAACATTTTTCTTTTTCATTTGAATTTTTACTAATTCTCCTGATAAAGACACGATTCCAACATCATGTCCTGGTGAAGATTCTGTTGCAATAACATCTCCCATTGAAAGAGTTAACTTTTCTGTATTTCTAAAAAACTCCTTTCTACCATTTTTAAATCTTACTTCTACACAGTCAAACGGTTCTTGACCTTGTGGTAATGTCATATTTGATAACCAATCAAAAACAGTTAATTTATTGCAGCTTCCGGTGCCACACGACCCTTTATTGTTACATCCCTTAGGAACACCATCGGTTGTTCCTGTCGAACAGTTATTACATGCCATAATTTGAATATATATTGATTGCGCTTGTAAACAGCACTACTTGTCTAAAACGTATTTGGTTGTAAAGATAGTATAATTTTGTTAATGGTTTCAAGCTAAAAATTACACAAAAAAGAAAACCTATTTACATGGTAACGTAAATAGGTTTTATATAGTACATTTTTAATTATTTTTCAGACTTCTTTAATTGAAATAATTTTAACCGGACATGCCTTAACGGCCAACTCTCCATCTTCAAAAATTGTATGATCTGGCGATTTCAATGTGAAAAATCCTTTTGCGTCATTTGAGTTCAACAACACTGTTTTACCGTCTTTTTTTGACATCTGAAATAAATTAGGAGCCATTTCTACACAATAATTACACCCAATACATTTATCTCTTTGTAACGTTACAACAACCATTAACTTGCTACAATTTTATACATTTTATCCGACAAACGAATTCTAAAAGGTACTTTTAAAGTACAACTATCTCCTTTTATTGCTTTTTCAGCATCTACATCATTCACGTACATTTCTTCTAAAACCAGCTCTTGTGCACCTGTACTTGATCCTGTAATTAAAATTTTATCTCCTTTTTTAATATCGTAAGCTTCAATTTTAAATTCTGCAATATTAGATTTCGGAAAATAATGCATTCCTTTCCCCACATACACTTTCTTTTGTGTAGCACTAGATCCAGGATTATCTGACCATTCTCCTAGCTTCTGACCTAAGTAATAACCACTCCAAAAACCACGATTATAAACAGTTGCTAAAGTTTGCATCCATACATCAACTTTTTCTTTTGTAAAGACACCTTCATAATACGCATCAATAGCTTCTCTATAGGTTTTTATAACTGTCGCCACATAATCAGCAGCTCTACCTCTACCTTCAATTTTTAACACTTTTATTCCCGAATCTATTACTTGATCTAAGAAATCCAAAGTACATAGATCTTTAGGCGACATTAAATACTCATTATCTACTTCAATTTCAAAACCAGATTCCTGATCTATAACTGTGTATTTTTTTCTGCAATTTTGCTTACACGCTCCTCTATTTGCAGAAGAATTATGCGAATGCAAGCTCAGGTAGCATTTCCCAGAAACTGCCATACACAAAGCACCATGTCCGAAAATTTCAATTTCTACCAAATTTCCACTTGGCCCTTTTATTTCTTCCTTTTCTATATTGGCTGTGATATTTTTTACTTGACGTAAACTTAATTCTCTAGACAATACAATTGTATCAGCAAACATAGCATAAAACTTAACTGTTTCAATATTTGTTACATTCAACTGCGTGGAAATATGCACTTCAATTCCCATTGTTTTTGCCGTCATTATTACCGCCTGATCTGAAGCGATAACTGCTGTAATGCCCGCCTCTTTAACCTTAGACAAAAGCGTTTTTACAACTGACAAATCATGGTCGTAAATAATTGTATTTAACGTTAAATAGGTTCTAACGTTTTTTTCATTACATCTTCGAGCAATTTCTGGTAAATCTTCTAAAACAAAATTCACTGTTGCACGAGCCCGCATATTCAATTGCTCCACTCCAAAATAGATTGAATCACAACCATTATCTAGAGCTGCCTGCATCGATTCAAAATTTCCAGCAGGAGCCATCAATTCAATTTTTCCAGAAGTAGTCATTACTTAATAATTTTAAATAATTTATCTGAAAGTCTAATTCTAAAAGGAACTTTAAAGGTTATTTTATCTCCTTTTTTAGCCACATCAGTCTCTTTTCCGTTTACCAACATTTTATCTAAAATCAATTCTTGATTCCCTGTTGTTGGACCTGAAATTAAAATCTTGTCTCCTATTTTTATTTCTTGATTTTCTACAATAAAAAGTCCAATTTCCGCTTTCACATAATAATGTTCTGCTTTCCCTACCAAAACTTTTTTTATTGCTATTTTTTGACGAATACTATTTGTTTTTGAAACTTTAGCTAATGGCTTATCTTCTAAATCACCACTTTTTTTGAATTTCAAAACTTTAGATTTCCCTTTTTTGAAAACCATATTCCCGTTTTGAATTCCACTTCTTAACTTAACCTGTTCCACCAATGGCAGATGAATAGTTTCTAAACATTCAGCAGAACAACAATTTTGCATACTCTCTTTACAACTATCACACTGTATAAAAAGCAAATGACAACCATCATTTTCACAATTTGTATGATTATCACATGGAGCACCACATTGATGGCATTGAGCAATAATATCGTCTGTTATTCTTTCTCCTAATCGATGATCAAAAACAAAATTTTTACCTATAAATTTACTTTCTAATCCTTCTGTTTTTACTTGTCGTGCATATTCAATAATTCCACCTTCTAATTGATACACATTTTTAAAGCCTTGGTGTTTAAAATAAGCACTTGCTTTTTCACAACGAATACCTCCAGTACAATACATTAGAAGATTTTTCTCTTCCTTATATTGATTTAACTGCTCGTTAATTATTGGCAAACTCTCTCTAAATGTATCTACATCTGGTGTAATTGCTCCTTTAAAATGTCCAATCTCACTTTCATAATGATTCCTAAAATCAACTACAATAGTGTTTGGGTCTTCTAAAAGAGTGTTAAATTCTTTTGCTTTAAGATGAATGCCTTTGTTCGTAACATCAAATGTATCATCATTCAATCCATCAGCAACTATTTTATGGCGTACTTTAATTGTAAGTTTTAAAAAAGAATGATCATCTTGCTCTATTGCTACATTGAGTCTTATTCCTTTCATAAAAGAATAAACCTCTAGTGTATCTCTAAAAGTTTCAAAGTTTTCTGCCGGAACGCTCATTTGAGCGTTTATTCCTTCATGTGCAACATAAATTCTACCTAGAGCATCAAGTGCATTCCAAGCAATAAATAAATCATCACGAAATTTTTTTGGATCTTCAATTTTGGCATACGCATAGAAAGACAAAGTTAGCCTTTGTTGTCCTGCTTGATCGATAAGCTCAACTCTTTCTTCTGCGCTTAATGTGTTATACAGTTGCATGCTATAAACGTATTTAAGTGAGAAAATAATTTAATCCTAAATGGAAGGATTTGACGCCAAAGATACATTTTTATTTTAAAATCTAAAAAATGCTATTCTTACTTTTATAAACAAGTTATCCAAATAATTCACTAACTACGTCTTCAATTTTTGAAACTAAAACGACCTTAATTTTTGTGTTTTTTAAAGATAGTTTGTTGTGTCTAGAAACTAAGATAGTTGTGAAACCTAGTTTCTCTGCTTCTTGAATGCGTTGGTCAATACGATTTACTGGTCTTATTTCTCCAGAAAGTCCAACTTCACCAGCAAAGCAAAATCCTTCTGCAATAGGAATGTCTTCATTAGAAGACAGAATTGCAGCAACAACAGCTAAATCAATCGCTGTGTCTTCTACAGAAATTCCACCTGTAACATTTAGAAAAACATCTTTTGTTCCTAATCTAAACCCTGCTCTTTTTTCCAGAACAGCCAAAATCATATTAAGTCGTTTAGCATTATACCCTGTGGTACTTCGCTGCGGTGTTCCATAGACTGCGGAACTAACAAGGGATTGAATCTCTATCATCAAAGGGCGCATGCCTTCAAGAGTACAAGCAATAGCTGTTCCTGAAAGCTCTTCGTCTTTATGTGAAATCAAAATTTCAGATGGATTATCTACTTCTCTTAATCCATTTCCTAACATTTCATAAATCCCTAGTTCTGCTGTTGATCCGAATCTGTTTTTTAAAGAACGGAGAATTCGATATACGTGATTGCGATCGCCTTCAAATTGTAGTACAGTATCTACCATGTGCTCTAAAATTTTTGGTCCTGCAATGGTTCCGTCTTTGGTAATATGTCCAATTAAAATAACAGGAACATTGGTTTCTTTAGCAAATTTAATCAGCTCTGTAGTACATTCTCTAATTTGAGAAATACTACCCGCTGAAGATTCAATATAATCTGTATGCAAAGTTTGTATAGAATCTATAATAACAATTTCAGGTTGCATCTCCTGAATTTGTTTAAAAATATTCTGTGTTTTAGTTTCAGTAAGAATATAGCAATTATCACTATTTGGCATTATTCGTTCAGCGCGCATTTTAATTTGCTTCTGACTTTCTTCACCTGAAACGTAAAGTGTTTTGTAAGGTAATTTTAAAGAAATTTGAAGTAAAAGTGTGCTTTTTCCTATTCCTGGTTCACCTCCTAAAAGAGTTAATGATCCAGGAACTAAGCCTCCTCCTAATACACGATTTAATTCACTATCTGTAGTATTTAATCTAATTTCTTGGGAGCTATCAATTTCTTTTATAAGCAATGGTTTAGCAGCTTTAACAACAGAGTTAGAGGCTGTTTTCCAAGCTGTTTTTTCTTCCTTTTGAATTACTTCTTCTACAATAGTATTCCATTCTTTACAAGCATGGCATTGTCCTTGCCATTTTGAAAAAGAAGTGCCACAATTTTGACAAAAAAAGGAAGTTTTAATTTTACTCATAATTATTCCCCATCTTTTTTTTCCCCTTCTTCTGAAGTTGGCTCAGCAAGTTCTTCTACTGTAGATTCGTCTTTTTTATCTTTTAAGCTTTCTGCTCTATCAAGCATATACGATTTTGTTAATTCTCTTATATCTGTCAATGTATATGCCTTCCTATATTCTTTTATAGCTTTTTTATATTCTCCAACTTTTTCATAATATAATGCTTGATGAAAAGTTCCTAAAGTAGTTTTTGGGTATTGTTTATCAGCATATTTTCCTAAATCTTGTAATTCTAAATATGCTTTGTTTTTTAAGATTGCAGCTTCAATTGCTTTAAAATCAGTTAAACGAGGTTGAATTTTTAGTCCAAGATTTTGTTCTAAATTAGTATATTTATCAATTAAGTATTGTGTATATCCTTTATCTAATGTTACAATTTTTTCTTGAAATTCAACCATTGAAATAGGTTGATAACCATCAAAAATAAAATACAATGCCTGAGGAATAGCTTGTGCAACTAATGAATAGTGAGATGCTCCTTTAAATTCATCAAAACGGTATTTGAAAGTCTTATTTTGAAGTGCATTAATATTATTATCTAAAGCTTTAGCTCCATCATTAATTTCTTTAATATCGCCTTCTCCTGTAGCTTGATAATAAAAAAGAGGTTTCTTTATAATTGCTAATCTTTCTGAAATTCTTTTTTCCATTTCAGGTGCCATTTCAGGTGCTAATGATATATAACCATTAAAAATAGGATTGTCTTTGTATAGGTAAAAATTTAAGAATCCAGCAGTAGTATCATGCCCTGCAATAATTCTAAAAGGTTGTGTTCTAAATTTACTTTCAAGATAAGGTAATAATTCAAATCCGATAAACTCAAAAAAACTTGCTCCTTTTCCAGAAGGTAAACCATTACTGTCAAATTCACTATCATTAAAACGAGTTTCTCCATAATTTTGATTTACTGCTACAATTATCATTTCAGGTAAATCATCCCAATAATTTCCATATTTTACTATTCCTTCAAAAGGAGATAGAAGATATTCTCCATCTAATAAAACTAAAATCGGATATTTTTTATCCGTATCAAACTCATAATTAACTGGAAGAGAAACTGTAAAACTTCTTTCTTCTCCTAACTTTTTTGATTGAATCGTTTCAACTGTTTTTTGAGAAAAAGCAAATGAAGTTATTAAAATAAATAGTAAAAATAATTTAATTTTCATGATGATGTTATAGTGTTTAAATAATATAGCAATATACTAATTAATTTTTATTGAAAATATTCAAAAACAAATAAGAAAATAAACCTAAAATGATTGTTAGTAATGTTTGTGATGTCCAAATAATCCATCCTAATGCTGTTCCTGCATCTTCCGCAATTCCGTATAATAGTAATACTTTGGCAATGGAAATAGGGAAAGCACCAATACCACCATTAGTAAAGCCAACAGCTAAACTTCCAAAAATAAAACCCATTATCACCACATCAAATGAGATTGAAGCTGTTTCTGGAATAGAAAATATACAAACGTAAAACATTAGTAAATAGCAAAACCAGATAAAAAAAGAGTGGAACAAGTATTTCCATTTATTTTTCATTTTTAAGACACTAGTCATGCCTTCAATAAGACCAATGAATTTAGATTTTATTTTCAATATTATTGGCCATTTTGCCCATTTCCAAATAAGTAAGAACGCAAAAAAAGAAATAAAGCCTATTATTGTAATAAAGATTATTCTATTAGGTGAAATATTAGAAAAAATGAAGTGATTAATTTTATCAAATTGTAATAGAAATGCAGTAATTACAAATAATAAAAAAATCAAGAAATCAATAACTCTTTCTGCTACAATTGTTCCAAATCCTTTATCAAAAGGGATACCTTCATATTTTTTTAAAATAATAGCTCTTGTTACCTCTCCAGATCGAGGAATTGTAAGATTTATCAAATATGAAATAGAAACTGCAAAGAAAGAATTATGAAATTTTGGTTCATATCCTAAATGTTGCAAAGAATATTTCCATCTATAAGATCTTGACCAATATCCAAATAAAGATATAATAACTGATAAAAGCACATAAAAATAATCGGCACTTTTAAAGTATACTTTTATCCTTTTAATCTGTTCTTCACTAAAAGAAGAATATTGATAATATATTAATCCAATTCCTATTAATAGAGGAATAAATATTTGCAAAATTTTCTTTAGGGAAGAACTCAAAATTAAGTTAATGAATTATCTTTTTCATTAGGAAACACTAACGAAGGCTTGAAATTTTTAGCTTCTTCAAAGTCCATTGATGCATAAGAAATGATGATAACAATATCTCCACGATGTACCTTTCTTGCTGCCGGACCATTTAAGGTTATTTCTCCGGTATTTCTAGGGCCTTTTATAGCGTAAGTTTCTAGTCGTTCACCATTGTTTATGTTTACAATTTGAACTTTTTCACCCTCAATAATGTTTGACGCTTCCATTAACGCTTCGTCAATGGTTATGCTGCCTATATAATTCAAATCGGCACCTGTTACGGTTACTCTATGAATTTTTGATTTTACTACTTGAATATGCATGCTGCAAAGTTAATTATTTCGTGTAAATTAAATATTTTTTTTTAAGGAAATATGAAATTCCTATTTCTATATCATAAAGCAGGAGTTACATTGAAATATTATCAATAAGTCTTATGTTATCAATAAAAACAGCTATAAAACCACGATATTTCTTAGTTTTATTTTTCCTCTTGCAAGTTAAAAGAGTTGATTCTTCAGCAATTTCAAAATATTCTAGCTTAAAATCAGGCATTTTTTTAAACTTTTCTTCAACTATTTTAACTACTTCATTAGCTGATTTTTTTTGAAACAATTTTTTCGTTTCTTTCAATATTTCATAAATAACTGAGGCTTTTTCTCTCGATTCATCTGACAGTCTTTCATTTCGAGAACTCATTGCCAAACCACTTTTCTCTCTGTAAATTGGACAACCAATAATTGTTACAGGTAAGTTGTGCTTAGAAACCATTTTCTTTACTATTTGTAATTGTTGAAAATCTTTTTCTCCAAAATAAGCATTAGTTGGTTTTATAATTTCAAAAAGTCGCTTTACAATTGTACCTACTCCATTAAAGTGACCTACTCGATGTTTTCCTTCCATTTGAAATTCAAGACCATCATAGCTAAAATCCTGAGACTCGACATTGTTTTCATAAATATCTTTAACTGTAGGATTGTAGATAATTACTTCAGAACTAATTTTTTTTATTTTAGCGACATCAGCCTCTAATGTACGTGGATACTTCTCTAAATCTTCTTTGTTATTAAACTGAGTAGGGTTTACAAAAATACTCATCACTGTAATATCATTTTCTATTAAAGATTTTTCTATTAAAGATAAATGTCCTTTATGCAAAGCACCCATAGTAGGAATAAACCCAATGGTCTTATTTTGATTAATCAAAGGCAATAAATGAGAGGATAAAACTTTGTTTTCAGTAAAAATGAGCATCTTGTTTTATGTTAATTAGTGTGCAAACTTACTATTTTACTAGATAAATCCATAAATTTTTGTAATTTTGCGTGTTTTTTAAAAACAATTGTTAAACAAAAATAGTTATGGAAGAAAAGAGGATATTGTACGTATCATCTGAAGTGGTGCCTTATTTAGCAGAGAATGAAGTCTCGCTACAGTCATATGAATTTCCAAAAATGATTAATGATATTGGAGGTCAAATAAGAATTTTTATGCCTCGATATGGAAATATTAATGAAAGAAGACATCAGCTACATGAAGTTATTCGTTTATCGGGAATGAATTTAGTAGTTAATGATATGGATATGCCTCTAATTATTAAGGTTGCTTCTATTCCTAAAGAAAGAATTCAAGTTTATTTCATTGACAATGATGAGTATTTCAAAAGGAAAGCTACTTTTACTGATGAAGATGGGAATTTATTTCCAGACAATGATGAAAGGGCTATCTTTTTTGCAAAAGGAGTTGTAGAAACTGTAAAAAAATTAAATTGGGTTCCTGATGTAATACATGTTCAAGGATGGATGGCATCATTATTACCAGTATATCTAAAACATTATTATAAAAATGAAGGAATATTTACTGATACAAAAATTATTACTTCAGTTTATAATTTAGGATTTGAAGGAGAATTGAATTCAGAATTAATGAATAAAATGAGTTTTGATAATATATCGGATGATGTTATTTCAACAGTTAAAATGCCAAATTATGAGAACTTAATGAAGTTAACAATTGATCATTCTGACGGTATTGTTATTGGTTCTGAAGGACTAAGCCCAACTTTAACAAAATATATAGAAACTTCCGAAAAACCTTTTTTACCTTTCACACCGAAAGAAAAGCTTAATGAAATTTACACTAGTTTCATTAAAAAACATATTTTATAAATTACGGTATAATTACATGAAAAAAATTGTTTCAAATATAGCTATATTGTTAAGCATAGCCACTATTGTTTCTTGCGATAAAGATTTTAACACAATAGGTTCCGAAGTTATTGGAGATGACCATTTTGATTTTTTAATAAAAGATGATGTTACATTGTCAGCTTACACTAAAAGAACAGGTGCTGTTCAATCAAACAACTTACCAATAAATTCTCTAGGAATATATGTTGACCCTTATTTTGGAACAACGAAATCAACATTTGTAAGCCAATTAGAATTAAGCAGTATTGCTCCTTATTTTGGAAATATACGAGAAATACAATCAACAGATTCTATCTATTTATATGTTCCTTATTTTAGTGAACAAACAGCAACAGGTTCTGGAATTGAACCTAATACTTTTAAATTAAAATCAGTTTATGGAGATTCAGATAACGCTACCTTAGATTTAAAGATATTTGAAAATGGTTACTTTCTAAGAAATTATAATGCCGCAGATCCTTCTATTTCACAAAAATATTATTCAGACGAAAAGACATCTTTAATTGAAAACAATTTAGCAAGTGCACAACTTAATGACGGCTCAAACCTTTCAGAAAACACTCAGTTTAAATTCAATAAAGAGGAAATAATTATCTACAAAACAAATGGTAGTGGAGCTTATTTAGACTCTAATGGAGCTGTGACAACTGATGATTCAAAAAGAGTAGTAAAAGAAAGGTTATCTCCAGGAATGTGGATTAATCTAAATAAAAGTTTCTTTGAGACTAAAGTTTTAAATGCTCCTGATAGCAAACTGATTAACAATAACTTGTTCAAAGAATACTTTAAAGGATTGTATTTTCAAGTTGATGCAAATTCAAGTGGTAATTCTAATGCATTAGCATTACTAGATTTTTCTAAAGCATATATTACAATGCAATATCACACAAAGGAAGCAGCAACAGATGAGTTTAAGAAAAAAACATTTAAATTAAATTTAAAAGGAAATACAATTAATTTCTTTGAAAACACATTTTCATCGGAATACAATGATGAACTAACGAATACTAATGCTCCTAATACAGACGAGTTCTTATACCCAAAAGGAGGTGATGGCTCTGTTGTTTTTATAGATTTATTCGGGGATGATGACGCAGGAGATGATGATTTAATCCCTGAAGAACTAGAAGAATTAAGATCTCAAAGTATTCTAATAAATGAGGCTTATTTAACTTTTTATGTAAAAAATGAAGGGCAAAAAAATCCAACAAGGATTTTTTTATATGATGCGACTAACAACACACCTATCTTAGATTATATTTTTGATAGTTCAACAGCGACAGATCCTGCTAACAACAAATTCTCATATGGAGGAATATTAGAAGTTGTTGAAAATGTTGATACAAAATATAAGATTCGATTAAGCAGTCATATTAATAATTTAATCAAAGGAACAAATCCAAATACAAATAAAAATGTAAGGCTTGGATTATCTGTTACTCAAAATATTAATAACGGAAACAGGTATGACATTAAAGACTCTACACTATTTGGCAATACTAATTTACCAATAGGATCTATAATGAGTCCACTAGGAACTATCTTATACGGGAATCACCCAAGTACTGATCCTAGTAAGAAAATGAAATTTGAAATTTATTACACAAAACCTAATTAATTTTTTATGTGTGGTATCGTAGGTTATATTGGTCATAGAGATGCTTATCCTTTAATAATTAAAGGATTACACAGACTAGAATACAGAGGTTATGATAGTGCCGGAATCGTTTTGTTTGACGGAAAAGATTTAAAATTATCTAAAACAAAAGGAAAGGTTTCAGACTTAGAATTGAAAGCCGAAAAGGAAGGTACACTACATGGAAATATAGGAATGGGACATACTCGTTGGGCGACTCATGGAGTTCCAAATGATATAAATTCTCACCCACATTGTTCAAACTCTGGAAACATTGTTATTATTCATAATGGTATTATTGAAAATTATGAACCGATAAAAAAAGAATTAATCAAAAGAGGTTATACTTTTAAATCGGACACGGACACTGAAGTTCTAGTCAATTTAATTGAAGATGTTAAGAAGAAAGAAGGATTAGGACTAGGAAAGGCTGTTCAAGTTGCTTTAAATCAGGTTGTTGGAGCTTATGCAATAGCTGTTTTTGATAAAGAGAAACCAAATGAAATTATTGCTGCTCGTCTTGGAAGTCCATTAGCAATAGGTATAGGTGAAAATGAGTTTTTTATTGCATCAGATGCTACACCTTTTATAGAATACACGTCAAATGCTATTTATTTAGAAGATGAAGAAATGGCAATTGTTCGTTTGCATAAACCAATGAAAGTTCGTAAAATTAAAGATGATTCTTTAGTTGAGCCTTATGTCCAAGAACTTCAAATGAATTTGGAGCAAATTGAGAAAGGAGGATATGAACACTTTATGCTAAAAGAAATTTACGAACAGCCAAGTGTTATTAAAGACACATATAGAGGTCGATTATTAGCAAACAAAGGAATTATTCAAATGTCTGGTGTTGAGGATAATATAGAAAAATTCCTTAACGCAGATCGAATTATAATAATTGCATGTGGTACTTCTTGGCATGCTGGATTAGTTGCTGAATATATTATTGAGGAATTTTCCAGAATCCCTGTAGAGGTTGAATATGCGTCAGAATTTAGATATAGAAATCCTATTATAAATGAGAATGATGTAGTAATTGCAATTTCTCAATCAGGAGAAACAGCAGATACATTAGCGGCTATAAAACTAGCAAAAGAAAAAGGAGCATTTGTTTTTGGTGTTTGTAATGTTGTTGGTTCATCTATTTCAAGAGAAACCCATGCAGGAGCTTATACTCATGCTGGCCCAGAAATTGGAGTTGCGTCAACAAAAGCATTTACAACACAAATTACAATTTTAACCATGTTAGCTTTGCGCTTAGCAAAAGCAAATGGAAAAATGTCAAATTCTGATTATCAAAGATATTTATTAGAACTGGAATTAATTCCAGAAAAAGTAACAGAAGCATTAAATACTAATGATGTAGCAAAGCAAATTGCAGCTATCTATAAAGATGCTCCAAATTGTTTATACTTAGGAAGAGGCTATAATTTTCCAGTTGCCTTAGAAGGAGCCTTAAAACTTAAAGAAATTTCTTATATTCATGCAGAAGGATATCCTGCTGCGGAAATGAAACACGGACCGATTGCTTTAATTGATGAATCAATGCCTGTGGTTGTAATTGCACCAAACAAAGGTCATTATGATAAAGTAGTTAGTAATATTCAAGAAATTAAGTCTAGGAGTGGAAAAATAATCGCTGTAGTTACAAAAGGAGACACACAGGTTAAGGAATTAGCAGATCATGTTATTGAAATTCCAGATACAAGTGAAGCTCTAACACCTTTATTAACAACAATTCCATTACAATTATTATCATATCATATAGCAGTAATGCGAAATTGTAATGTTGATCAACCTAGGAATTTAGCGAAGTCCGTTACTGTAGAATAACAATAAAAAAGCGAGATTTTTAAATTTCGCTTTTTTATTTCAAAAAAACTCAAAAAATTAATTGCAAAATTGTCTACAAAAAAACTATCTTTGCATTCTGAAAAATATATCGGTTTTTCAATACTAAATAGCTATTAAATAAATACATAAGCAATGTCTAAAGTTACAGGAAAAGTTGCAAAAATTATCGGACCAGTTGTTGACGTGGTATTTAACACGGAAAATGCTGAGCTTCCTAAAATTTATGATTCATTAGAAATCACTAAAGCAGACGGAACAAAATTAGTATTAGAAGTACAATCTCACATTGGTGAAGATACTGTTCGTACAATCTCAATGGATTCTACAGATGGTTTATCTAGAGGACAAGAAGTTTTGTCTTTAGGAACTCCTATTCAAATGCCAATTGGTTCAGAAGTATTTGGTCGTTTATTTAATGTAATTGGTGATGCAATTGACGGTTTAGGAGATTTACCTAAAGAAGGTTCAAATGGTTTGCCAATTCACAGACCAGCTCCAAAGTTTGAAGATTTATCAACTTCTACTGAAGTTTTATTTACAGGTATTAAAGTAATTGATTTAATTGAACCTTATGCAAAAGGAGGTAAAATTGGATTGTTTGGTGGTGCTGGAGTAGGTAAAACAGTATTAATTCAGGAGTTGATTAACAATATTGCAAAAGGTCACGGAGGACTTTCTGTATTTGCAGGAGTAGGAGAAAGAACACGTGAAGGAAATGACCTTTTAAGAGAGATGCTAGAATCTGGAATTATCAAATATGGTGATGATTTCATGCACTCTATGGAAAATGGAGGATGGGATTTATCTAAAGTTGATAAAGATATAATGAAAGATTCTAAAGCGACTTTCGTATTCGGACAAATGAATGAGCCACCTGGAGCACGTGCACGTGTTGCTTTATCTGGTTTAACAATTGCTGAATATTTCCGTGATGGAGCTGGAGATGGACAAGGGAAAGATGTACTTTTCTTCGTTGATAACATCTTCCGTTTTACACAAGCTGGATCTGAAGTATCTGCTTTATTAGGACGTATGCCATCTGCGGTAGGTTACCAACCTACATTAGCAACTGAGATGGGTGCGATGCAAGAGCGTATTACTTCTACAAAAACAGGATCTATTACATCAGTACAAGCAGTTTATGTACCTGCGGATGACTTAACTGACCCTGCACCTGCAACAACATTTGCTCACTTAGACGCAACAACAGTATTGTCTCGTAAAATTGCTGAGTTAGGTATTTATCCAGCAGTAGACCCATTAGATTCTACTTCTCGTATCTTAACTCCTCTTATTTTAGGTGACGAGCATTATGATTGTGCACAAAGAGTAAAAGAAATTCTTCAACGTTATAAAGAATTACAAGATATTATTGCAATTCTTGGTATGGAAGAATTATCTGAAGAAGATAAATTAGTCGTTTCTAGAGCGCGTCGTGTACAACGTTTCTTATCTCAACCATTCCACGTAGCTGAACAATTTACAGGATTGAAAGGTGTGTTAGTAGACATTAAAGATACTATTAAAGGATTTAACATGATTATGGATGGTGAATTAGATCATTTACCTGAAGCAGCATTTAACCTTAAAGGAACAATTGAAGAAGCTATTGAAGCTGGAGAAAAAATGTTATCAGAAGCATAACTGAATTAATGAACTACAAGTTACGAAAATTAATAATTCATAACTTGTAGTTTGAGATTCGTAATTATAAAAAATTATGATTTTAGAAATAGTATCACCAGAAGCCACATTATTTAAAGGAGAAGTTACTTCAGTAGCCGTTCCTGGTATTAATGGTGAATTTCAAATGTTAAATAATCACGCTCCTATTGTGTCATTATTAGCAAAAGGAAATATAAAAATTAATGCTCAAAATATTAAAATTCAAAAAGAGTTTGTTTCTAAATTCAATAAAATAAATGAGCAAACATTTTGGTTACCTATTAATTCTGGGACTATCGAAATGAAAGAAAATAAAGTTATTGTTTTAGCTGATTAAATCGCTTAAAAACAATTAATTACAAGCCTTGCTAACGCAAGGCTTTTTTTGCATTTACTTTACAATTATATTTTTAAATACCCCAAAAAACCATGAAAAAAACCTTACTCATTTTTATATTATTTTTATGTTATTCGTCGTTTTCACAAGAAAATTGGCAAATAATGATGCATGATAGAAATGCTAATTTTAATGAAATTCAAAAAGATTTTAATATATACTACAAAAAAAATGTGTCAAATTCTAAAAAGCTTCCTAAAGGAAAAGGAATTAAACAATTTAAAAGATGGGAATACTATTGGGAAAATAGAGTCGATGAAAATGGTAATTTTCCAAAAGAAGGAAATCTATTAGAAGAAATTAAAAGATATAAAAATTCACATACTAAATTCATAAGTAGAGGGTATTTTGCTGGTTCAGGAAATTGGAAAATTATAGGTCCTATTTCTTCTCCAAATAACGGAACAGGACAAATCAATGGAAATGGGAGGATAAACTGTATTACATTTCACCCAACAGATCCAAACACTATTTTTGTAGGAGCACCATCAGGTGGTTTTTGGAAATCAATAGATGGTGGAGCAACATGGAAAGAATATTCAAGCGGATTAGTTCGTTTAGGTGTTTCAAGTATTGTTATAGATCCAATAGATCCAAATATTATTTACATTGGAACAGGCGATAGAGATAGTGGTGATGCGCCTGGTTATGGTGTATATAAAAGTATAGATGGAGGAATAACATGGCTTAGTAGTAATACTGGAATGGGAAATAGAACTGTTTATGAAATTTTAATGAATCCAACCAATTCTAACATCTTAATAGCCTCAACAAACGGTAATAGAATATACAAAAGTATAGATGCAGGCGCAAATTGGACTTTTGCCTCTACTAGTTCTTCTATGAAAGATATTGCTTTTAAGCCTGGAGATCCAAATACGATATATGCTTCAGGAACAAGTGTAGATGTTTCTACAGATGGAGGAGCAACTTTTACTCAGGTTACTAGTGGCACTCCTATAGGTGTTCAAAGAATTGCTTTAGCCGTTTCTAATAACGAACCAGACTGGGTTTACTTATTAGCTGGTGGAGCTAATGGATTAATAGGTATATATCGCTCAACAGATAGTGGAATAAGTTTTTCAACAAGAACAAACGCACCTAATATTTTAGGGTATAATACAGATGGTTCTGGCACAGCAAGTCAAGCATATTATGACTTAGTCATTGCTGCAGATCCAACTGATGCTAATATCATATACACAGGTGGAGTAAATCTTTGGAAATCGACAGATGGAGGAGTAACAATGAATTGTGTTTCATATTGGGTTGGACAAAGTGGAACTATAGACGGAGTTCATGCAGACCAGCACGCTTTAGAATTTTCTCCACATACTAATTTTTTATATAATGGAAATGATGGAGGTGTATATTATTCTTCAAATAATGGAACCGATTGGAATGATATTAGTAGTGGTTTAGCTATTGCACAAGTTTATAAAATTGGCGCATCACAAACAATTGATAATCTAGTTATAAATGGTTATCAAGATAATGGAACAGCAATAAACAGAGGTCCTATATTCTCCACGGAAATAGGTGGTGACGGTATGGAATGTATTATTGATCCAACTAATGAAAACTATATGTATGGAGCCTTATACTATGGAGAAATTCGCAGATCAACAAACGGAGGAACTTCTTTTGGAAATATTACAAGTAGTATCTCTGAAACAGGAGCTTGGGTAACGCCATATAAACTAGATCCTAATAATTCAAATACAATGTTCGCAGGTTATGAAAATATATGGATAAATACTGCTGTGCGTACAGGATCTACTTGGAATCAAATCTCTAATTTTGGAGCAACTTCCAAAATTGTTGATTTAGCAATTGCCCCATCAAATAGTAATATAATGTATGTTTCTAGAAACGGAACAAATAAATTCTACTATACAAATGACGCTTTAGCAGCTTCACCTACTTGGACTAATTTAAACACAAATTTACCTGCTTCATTAGTACCTAAAGATATTGAAATAGATCCAAATGATCCTAATCATGTTTTTATAGCATTAGGAAATAACATTTATGAATCCACCGATGCAGGATTAAATTGGACAGATATTTCAGGAACACTCCCTAATATTTCATTAAATACTATTGTAATAGATCACTCAAGCCCTGTTAATGCGATGTATGTAGGAATGGATGTAGGAGTATATTATAAAGATGATAATTTGTCCGATTGGGAATCCTTTTCAACCGGATTAGCAAATTTAGAAATTACTGAGTTAGAAATATATTCAAATAACACAGAGTGTAAAAGTAAACTTTATGCTGCTACTTATGGACAAGGTCTTTGGACAAGTGATTTAAAGGATCCTGGAAACATTGCTCCAACTGCTTGTTTTGAATCAGAAACAACAGAAGATTGTATAGGAAATGACTTCATATTAATAGATAAATCTGATTATACACCTACTTCATGGTCTTGGACAATAACTCCTACTACTTTTACATATATAAACGGAACATCATCTACATCTCAAAATCCTGAAATTAGATTTACTAACGCAGGTACTTATACTGTTGAATTAACAGCAACAAATGCAAATGGCTCTAATACAGAGACTAAAACAGCGTATATTAACATTTATGCCGGAACTATAGCTTCAAATTTTAATGAAGATTTTGAAGGTGAAACACTATGTGCAACTACTACAGATTGTGGTTCAACAACATGTGGTTTAACTGGCTTTTGGTCAAATTTAACAAACGGAAATGATGATGATATCGACTGGAGAGTTGATGAAGGAGGAACTCCTAGTGCCAATACAGGTCCAAACACTGATTTTAATCCTGGTACAGCTACAGGAAATTATATTTATTTAGAAGCATCGTCCTGTTCTAATAAAACAGGAATACTAGAAAGCCAATGCATCGTAATAGACAAGAATTATGATTTCAATTTTGCTTATCATATGTTTGGAGTAAATACAGGCAGCTTACATATCGATTTATTTTCTGATGGAAAATGGCAAGAAAATATCATAACCACTATCTCTGGTAATCAAGGAAATCAATGGAATATAGCTACAGTAAATTTAGCACCATACGTAGGAAAAACAATCAAATTACGAATTAGAGGAATAACAGGTAATGGTTTCGAATCAGATATTGCTATAGATGATATACAGTTAGTTTCAAATTGCTCTACCCCTACAACATGGAATGGGACAGCATGGAGTAATGGAACTCCTTCACTAACCATACCAGTAGTAATAGACGGAAATTACAGCACATCTATAAACGGAAATTTTGAATGTTGTAGTTTATTAATAAATTCAGGATTCGAATTAAACATTAATCATTCGAATCATATTGTTGTTGAAAATGATATCGTTAATAATGGGATTTTAAATGTGAAAAACAACGGATCATTAATCCAAATAAATGATATAAATACTAATATTGGAAATATTAATTACGAAAGAACAACTAATATTCGTCAACAAGACTATGTATTTTGGTCTTCTCCTATTGAAGGATTTAATGTAGGAGATATTTCTCCTTTAACATCTTCAGGAAACATATACAAATGGGATTCTGTTTTTACAAATGGAAATGGAGGTCAAGGATATTGGGTTAATGCTCCTAATGACGTTATGCTTCCTGGAAATGGTTATATTGTACGAGGACCAAGTAATTTCACAAGTACTGCACAAGATTTTACAGCCGAATTCATTAATGGTTCTCCAAACAATGGAGCTATTTCAACAACTATTTCTAGAGGAAATTATACGGGTGTTGATTATTCAGGAGCAAACTCTATAACAATAACAAGATTTGATGATAACTGGAATTTAATTGGAAACCCATATCCTTCATCTATTAATGTAATTGATTTTCTAAATTTAAATAGCTCAATTATTGAAGGGTCTGTTAGAATCTGGACACATGGAACTCTTCCAAGTACATCTAATCCTAATCCTTTTTATGGGAACTATACAACAAATTATTCTTTGTCAGATTTTATTGTACATAATGGAACAGGAACAGTAAGTGGTCCAAATGGATTTAATGGGTTTATTGCTGGAGGACAAGGCTTTATGGTTTTAATGAATGATGGTGCTACAGCATCAGATAATATTATTTTTAATAATTCATTGAGAAATAAGACATACACAAACGATCAATTTTATAAAACAAGTCCTTCTTCAGTTGAAAAGAACAGAATTTGGTTAAATTTATCAAATGAAAATGCGGATTCAGATAGAACACTAATTGGCTATTTAGAAGAAGCTACAAATTCAAAAGATAGATTATATGATGCTTTCACAAAAGTAGAGCCAAACGCACAAAAGATATATACTTTTATAGGAAGTGATAAAATGACTATCCAAGCATTTGGACTACCTTTCTCTGATGAAGACACTATTCCGTTAGGTATAAACACACCAACTCCTGGAAATTATACTATTTCAATTCATGCAGTTGATGGATTTTTTACAGGACAACAAATATTTGTCGAAGATACTTTCTTAAACACTATTAATAATATTTCTAATCAACCTTACTCTTTTTATTCTGAAGCAAATGAAATCAATGATCGTTTTATCTTAAGGTTTAATACATCTTTACTTTCTAATATTGATTTTGAAGTAGACCCAAATGATATTATTGTAAGTGGAATAGATCAAATTGAAATAGAATCTAAAAAAGAGAAAATTAAAAATATTGTTATTTATGATGTTTTAGGAAGAAAAGTATTAGATAAGAATAATATCGATGCATATAAATTCAACATAAATTCAATTATAAAATCAGATTCGGCATTATTAATGAAAATTACATTAAGCAATAACCAAATAGCATATAAGAAATTTTTATTTTAAAAAAATATAGCTGTTTTATCTAAATCAAAAGTCCTACAAATAGTAGGACTTTTTTTAATCTATTCTATTCTTTCATAAACTTGCTTCTTATTGTCATTTGACAACATCATTCTATTATTCTCTACATAATATTTTGTATGCACAGATTCATTTGTTACAGAGTCAATAAAATACAACAAACCTTTATCTCTATCTGTTTTCCATTTTCCAGATTGCGAATTATTACCGGCAGTACTATTAAAATTTGCATCTTTACTCCCAACGTATGAATCACCTTGCCAATTAATAACAACTCCATTTTCTTTAAATTGAAGAAAAAAATCAGTTGTCATAGAAGTATAAAGCGCTCCTAAACCACTATTAATAACCTCAGTATAACGCCAAGTACCTATTAATCTTTCATCTAATTCCATTGTTTTTTTAATATTAAGTTCATCAACACTTTTGCCTTTAGATACAGTATCTAGCTGAGTAATCTCTTTTTTAATATCTTCATCCCTTGTTAACTTTTCACAGTTTATTAAAAAAAGTAAAAAGAATAAATATGCTATTCTCATCTTCTAAATTTTTAATTAATTTACATTCCTTTATCTCATTAATGTAAAGTTGCAAAACAATAGTTATTTAAAAAAGAGTCAGTTCCCTGTTTATTAATGAGGGAATTTCTAAAATAAAAACAGGTAAAACCACCTTTTTTAATTAAAAAAATCATACTAAAGACAGAAAACATTAAAGAAAAATTAATTAAAAGTTCCTTATTTTTGAAAAATGAAACTACCTAAGTTATTACAAAATAAAATCGACAATCGCATTAATAATAATGCTTTACGAACACTTAAAAAACAATCTATTGTAGTTGATTTTGCTTCAAATGATTATTTAGGATTCTCAAAGAATGAAAATATCTTTCACAAAGCGCATGAATTACTAATTCAAAAAAAAGCAACTCAAAACGGAGCTACAGGTTCACGTTTACTTTCTGGTAATCATTTTTTATATGAAGAAACAGAAAGTTTCATAGCACAATTTCATCAATCTGAAAGCGCATTAATATTTAATTCGGGTTACGATGCAAATATTGGCCTATTTAGCTCAGTTCCACAAAGAAATGATATTGTTTTATATGACGAATTTAGTCATGCTTCTATTCGTGATGGTATTCAAATGAGTTTAGCTAAATCTTACAAATTCAAACACAATGATCTAAACGATTTAGAAAAACTGCTTCAACGCTTTGAAAACAAACTTTCAGAAATTTATATTGTTACTGAATCTGTCTTTTCAATGGATGGAGATTCACCAGATATACTAAAATTAGCCAATCTATCAGAAAAACACAATGCACTACTTATCATTGATGAGGCACATTCATTAGGCGTTTTTGGAAATAAAGGACAAGGATTAGTGCAAGAATTAACACTACAAGATAAAGTTTTTGCACGAATTATGACATTCGGAAAAGGACTTGGTTGTCATGGAGCAGCTATATTAGGAAGTAAGAAACTAAAAGAATATCTAATAAATTTTTCTAGAAGTTTTATTTACACAACTGCACTTCCTCCACACTCTATAGCCACTATTTTAATAGCATATCAAGAATTAGAAAGAAGTCAAGAAAAAATTAAAAAACTACAAGAAAACTCTCTTTTTTTTAATCAAAATATTTCTTCAATTTTTAATTCCACAAATTACAATTCAAGTATAAAGTCCATTATTATTTCAGGAAATGAAAGGGTTAAAAATGCTTCTATTTATTTAAACAATAAAGGATTCGATGTAAAACCAATACTTTCTCCAACAGTTTCTGAAGGACAAGAACGACTTCGTTTTTGTTTACATAGTTATAATTCCAAAGAAGAAATAAAAGAAGCTTTATTATCATTAGAAAAACACTTAATAAATACATAAAACATTTTAATTGTCTCTATTGTTTACGACCTTTGCAAGGAAATAAAACATATTAAAATGAAATTATTTATAACAGGCATAGGAACCGATGTAGGAAAAACAATAGCTTCGGCAATACTTGTAGAAGCATTAAAAGCCGATTACTGGAAACCTATTCAGGCAGGTGATTTAGATAATTCAGACACTCATAAGGTTCAAAAATATACTACTAATATTAAAACTGTCTTTCATAAAAACAGTTATGCATTAAGTTATCCTGCAAGTCCGCATTACGCTGCTCAACTAGATAATGTTACTATTAATCTTAAAGAGATAAAAGAACCTAAAACAAAAAACCATTTAATCATAGAAGCTGCTGGAGGTCTTTTTGTACCTTTAAATAATGAAAACACTATTGTAGACTTAATTCAACCCGACTATAAAGTAATAATTGTTTCTCGTCATTATTTAGGTAGTATAAATCACACATTATTAACTATAGAAGCCTTACAAAACAGAAAGATTGATATTGCAGGTATAATTTTTAATGGAGAAGAAAATAAAGCAACAGAAGAAATTATTCTTTCAAAATCAGGTTTAAATATGATAGGACGAATAGAGAACGAACCTTATTTTGATAAAAATGTAATTCGTTATTATGCCGATTTATTTCATGAAAATCTCTCACAAATTAATTAATTGCTCATTAGATATTACCCTAAGCTTTTACCTTTGATTTTTAAACACTTAAGAGATTAATTATATTATACTCTTTCCCTTATTCTATTACAAAATGACTTTATCTGAAAAAGACACATTATACAATTGGCATCCTTATACACAACATAAAACAGCATTTCCTCATCCTGTTATAATTAAAGGAAAAGAAGCATTACTTTGGGATGAAAACGAAAAAGAATATATAGACGCTATTGCATCTTGGTGGGTTAATCCTTTTGGACATAGTAATCCTTTTATAGCTAAAGCTATTTACAAGCAACTAACCGAGTTAGAACATGTCCTTTTTGGTGGATTCACTCATAAACCAGTAATAGAATTGGCTGAAAAGCTATCTCAAATTTTACCTTCAAACCAAAAAAAGTTTTTTTATTCAGATAATGGATCTACAGCAGTAGAAGTAGCTTTAAAAGTAGCTTTACAATACTTTTATAATAAAAAAGAGAAGAAAACTAAAATAATTGCTTTTGAAAATGCTTTTCATGGCGATACTTTTGGCGCAATGGCAGCAAGTGGTATTTCGTTTTTTACAGAAGCTTTTCAAGGTTCTTTATTAGAAGTAACTCGAATTCCTGTTCCAACAGAAGGAAATGAAGAAAAAACCATTCAATTATTTGAAAAATTAGCACAATCAAATGAATATGCTGCTTTTATTTTTGAACCCTTAGTACAAGGTGCAGCAGGAATGGTAATGTATTCTAGTTCTGTTTTAGATACAATACTAAGCATTGCCAAAAAAAACAACGTTTTTACTATTGCAGATGAAGTTATGACTGGTTTTGGAAAAACAGGAAAAAATTTCGCTTGCGACTACCTAAAGCAGCAACCCGACATGATGTGCCTTTCAAAAGCACTTACTGGAGGAACAATTCCTATGGCAATAACAAGTTTTACAAATGAAATTTATAATGCCTTTTATGATAATGACACTTCAAAAGCATTGTTCCATGGTCATACTTTTACAGCAAACCCTACTGGTTGTGCAGCCGCTTTAGCCTCAATTGAATTACTAGAAACACCAGAAATACAAAACAACATACATCAAATTCACCAGCAACATTTACTGTTTGAAAAACACATTAAAACGCACCCAAAGGTGAAAACAACAAGATCTCTAGGTGTAATTTTCGCATTGGAAATCCATATTGAAGAACAACAAGATTACTATGGAGAATTACGAAACAAATTATATCGTTTTTTTATTGAAAATGGTATTATTTTAAGACCTGTAGGTAATATTATATACATATTACCACCTTACATTATAACCAAAGAACAACTCGATAAAATTTACAATACCATAGAAAAAGCATTAAACATAGTATAATTTTGTTAGGAGTAAATCTCTAGGTATATTTGCAAACCATTTTCCTGCTGTTTACTATATCTTTAAAAATAATATTTTAAAGGATGTCGTTTCCGTCAGGACTAAAGAAAAACCATAAACCTTTTGAATCAAAAAATTTCCATAACCGCATTAGCTTCTCTTTCCGCATTAGGAAACACAACTGAAGAAATCTGGAATCATTATTTAGACAAGAACAAAACCTTTATTTCTAAGAAAAATATTGGAAACCAAGAAGTTTGGGCAGCAAGTATTTCTGAAAAATTAGAAAACGAAATAAAAGAACTTCAAGAATCCGACACAAAATATAGAAATTTAGACAAATCAGTTCTATATGCTATTTGGGTTTCTCGTTTAGCAATAAAACAAGCAAAATGGACAAAAGAAGATGTTTTTGGGATAAACATAGGCTCTTCAAGAGGAGCAACAGAGCTTTTTGAACATTATCACGCAGAATTTATTAAAACAAATAAGGTAAGCACTTTAGCATCACCTACAACAACATTAGGAAATATATCCAGTTGGGTAGCAAATGACTTACAAAGTACCGGACCTGAAATTTCACATTCCATTACCTGTTCCACATCATTACATTCACTATTAAATGGAGTGGTATGGATACAATCAGGAATGACCGATAAGTTTCTAATAGGTGGTTCAGAAGCACCTCTAACCCCCTTTACAATTGCACAAATGCAAGCCTTAAGCATCTATTCTAGGCAAAAAGGCGATTATCCATGTAGAGCTTTCGATTTAAACAAAACCGAGAACACCATGGTAATAGGTGAAGGAGCAAGTGTAATTACTTTAGAAGCAGGGCAAAAAGAAAATGCATTAGCATTTGTAGAAGGAATTGGCTATGCCACAGAAGTTTTAGAACACAATATTTCTATTTCTACAGAAGCAGACTGTTTTCAAAAATCAATGAAAATGGCATTAAAAAACAATTCTTTAGAAGAAATAGATGCCATAATAATGCATGCTCCAGGAACAATAAAAGGAGACACATCAGAATTAAACGCGATAAAAAAAATATTTGGCAATACTCTTCCATTTTTAACTACAAACAAATGGAAAATAGGTCACACATTTGGAGCTTCAGGAATTTTAAGTTTAGAACTCGCCATCTTAATGTTACAAAATCAAAAATTTATAGAAATTCCATTTTATAATCAGGAAAAAAGGAAAGCACCAATAAGAAAAATTTTAGTAAATGCTGTTGGTTTTGGTGGAAATGCTGTAAGTATTTTAATTTCAAAATAGAAAAAATTTACCTCTAAGTGATCAAAAAACGAGATTTTATATCATAATTCAACAAAAAAGTCCCAAAAAAAGGGACTTTCTCGGTTTCATACTCATTGTAAAAGTTTGAAACATCTAACTAAAATTCAAGCCTAACCAAAAGCTTAAAAACTAAAACTAATTCCAGAATACAAACCAACAAAATATGGTTTAAAATTCCCCGAATTGGTATTAAAGGTATTGATTTGGTATTTAAACATAGGTTGGAGGTTCGCATTAAACGATTTCCAAAAACTATATTTAAAACCCAAACCGACATTACTACTAAAATGTATATTGTTTAAATTACTAGCTTTTCCTATATTCATTTCAGATTGATTTGAAACTAATGAAACTGTATTTTTACTTAGAAACAAAGTACTCATTCCTCCAATAAGTTCAATTCCAAATTTCTTATCAATAAGTTTATAACTTACTTCTAAAGGCACTTCAATATATCCCATTTCTTGGTTTAAACTTGCCTCTTTAACATCGCTAAGACCACTAACTTCTGATGCAAATAATGATGCTTGAATTTGAACGGTACTATTATTCTTTAACACTAAAAATTGCGCATTACTGTTTGTTTCAACATTTAATGATGTTGATCGTGCCTGATCTAAAGTATTTGAATAATAAACATTGTTTGTATTATAACTAAGAGCAATAGAATTTATTCCTGTTCTTAAACTTACCTTTTCAGACAAAGCATATTGTATTCCTAAACCATAACTTAGCGAAGTTGAATAACTCTTCGCATTGTCAATAAATTGTTCATCAATAGGAGACCCTTCAGATACCGAATTGAAATAAACGGGAGCAGCATTACTGCTAACTACCCATTTACCTCTTTTCTCTTCTTCTTTTTCAACAGCATTCCTTCCCTCTTCCTTTTCTTTTAGCAATTGTTCTAATGCATTTACATCAGTTTTAACTTCTGCAATCACAATAGTACTATCTTTATCCATCGGTATTGATAATATGTTTTTTCCTTTCTTCTCATCCGTTTTATTACTTGTGTACGGAGTATTAGTACTTGTCTCATTAAAAGTCAAAGTGCGTTTCTCATCAAGCTTATTTTCTTCTTTTAAAGATTCATTCCTAGTATTATCAACTAATTTTGTCTTTTCCGCTAATTCTTCTTCATTTATAAATACATTTTGATTTAATTCATCTAAAGAATTAGTTGTGCTTTTTAAATTTGATGATTCATTCTTCTTATTACTATTTGCTAAAACAATATTTTCATCATTCTTTACTATTTCATCAACCATATAACTTTCAAAAGAACTTTCATTTCGTTTATCGTTGTTTACTAATTCCGAATTTATTTTATCAGAATACGATTTATTTTGTTCTTTATAATTTGATGCTTTGTTCTCTATATTCTTCTTTAAATTAGATATATTATCATTATTCACGACAACTCCATCTGATTTACTTTTTAAAATACGTTCTTTATTATTCAATGACTCATTAGTCGAATTACTCGTATTCTCTAATGTTGATTCTACTATATTGCTTCCTTTTTCAAATGAACTTTCTACAACATTACCATCAGGTTTCGAATCTACAACAGGTTTCTCATTTGAAATATCATCTAAGTTATCCTTTTCTTGAATATCATTTTTTTCTTGAATAACAATACTATTCTCTATTATGTCTACTTCTTTATTTTTATTATTATTTAGAATAAGGAAAAAAGTTAAGAAGAGAGAAGCTGCAATTCCTGATGCTTTAAACCAAAATGGAATACCTCTTTTTCTATCCTTTTTCTTCTCTAATTTTGAAGCAATATTTTCCCAAGCAGCATTTGGAGGAATCTCCTCAAAATCTTTGAATTTTTCTTGAAATAAACGCTCTATATTTTTATTCTCTTTCATTTTATCTTTGGAATTGAAGTTAATTCACTCGCTTCAATCTTGCTTTTTAATATTCCTTTAGCTCTTGCTAAATTAGATTTCGAAGTTCCAATGTTTATCTCTAACATTTCAGCTATTTCTTTATGAGAATAGCCATCCATAACATATAAATTGAAAACTAGTCTATATCTATCTGGTAACTCTTGAATTATCTTAGTTAAAAACTCTAATGATATATTTTCTTCTTCAACCTCAACAACTTCATCTTCTATTACATTTTCCGTTATAATTTCAAAAACACCTTGATTCCGATATTGTTGAAGAATATAATTAATAACAACCCTTTTCGCCCAACCTTCAAATGACCCTTGAAACTTAAATTGATTTATTTTTTCAAATAATAATAAAAAACCTTCTTGTAAATTATCTTGTGCTTCCTCATAGCTCCTAGAATACTTAAGGCAAACAGCAAATATCTTAGGACTTAAAAGTCTATATATTTGCTCAAATGCCTTAGTATCTCCTTGCTTACAATCATTTATGAGGTTGTCAATTATCAAAATGTATTTCTGTTTTTTTTAGTCTGTAACGGGTATTTCCACTTCATAAAAAACATCTTCACCACCATCATCTTTTCCTTGCCAAAATTTAAAAATATAAGAGCCACTGTTAAGTACTTCAAAATTAAACGCAGCTTCTAAAAGTATTGGATCCACTATATTTTGACAATCATTTTTTTCATAAACAACTGCCTGAATAGCGAAAGTACGGGTATTTAGTTCTCTATCGAAATAAATTCCATTATAGGCATAACAAGTTGTTGGCCTTTTATACTTCACCTTAATATTATAAATTTCGCCTCTTTGAAAACTATCAGGCATATCTACTTCCTCTATAGGCAAAAAATCTAAATGATATCTTTCGCCTTCATCAACACTACATGAGTTTAAAATTAAAAATAAACTCAATAAAAAAAATATTCTCTTCATAAAACAACGTTTTCTATTAAGATGGCAAATAATAAAAAAGGTTGCGTCTTAAAATAAAAAAATCACGAAATTTTCGTGATTTTTTTATTTTAAGCATTATTAGCTTTTATAGTTTCTTTTATTTTCTGTTCAAGTTCATCCATTAATTCAGGATTATCTTTTATCAATCCTTTTACAGCATCCCTTCCTTGTCCTAATTTTGTTTCTCCATAGCTAAACCATGAACCACTTTTTTTAACAATTTCAAACTCTACGGCTAAATCTAATACTTCTCCTACTTTAGAAACACCTTCTCCATACATTATATCAAATTCGGCTGTTCTAAATGGTGGTGCAACCTTATTTTTAACAATTTTAACCTTTGTTCTATTCCCTATCACATTATCACCATCTTTTATTTGTGATGATTTTCTTATATCAACTCTTATAGAAGCATAGAACTTTAATGCATTACCTCCAGTAGTTGTTTCAGGGTTTCCAAACATTACTCCTATTTTATCACGTAATTGATTAATGAAAAATACGGTACAATTTGTTTTATGAATAGTTCCTGTTAATTTTCTTAAAGCCTGTGACATTAAACGAGCATGTAATCCCATTTTTGAATCTCCCATATCTCCTTCAATCTCACTCTTAGGAGTTAATGCAGCAACAGAGTCAATAACTACAATATCTACAGCACCTGAACGAATTAAACTTTCGGCTATTTCTAAAGCTTGTTCCCCATTATCAGGTTGAGAAATAATTAAATTATCAATATCTATCCCCAATTTCTGAGCATAAAAACGATCAAAAGCATGTTCTGCATCTATAAAAGCAGCAATTCCACCTGCTTTTTGTGCTTCTGCAATAGCATGCAATGTTAAAGTTGTCTTTCCTGATGATTCAGGACCATATATTTCTACAATTCTTCCCTTTGGGTAACCATTAACTCCTAACGCTAAATCTAATCCTAATGAACCAGAAGAGATCGTTTCTACTTCTTCAACAGCAGAATCTCCCATTTTCATTACTGTCCCTTTTCCGTAAGTTTTATCTAATTTATCTAGAGTTAATTGTAAGGCCTTTAACTTTGCTTCTTTATCTGAACTCATATTCTTTATTTTTCGTAAAAATACCTCTTTTTTCTTTTTTTACAATTAATATTTATTAACAACTTAAAAACCAATGAAGTATTTTTTACTATATAGTAAAAAATATTTAAAGTCTTTATCTTTCAAAAAGATATTCAAAAAAACCTCGCAGAGTGTGTACGTTTTTATTCAAAACTCTTCTGAGAATTAGAAAACTTCACCATTACAGGAGGAATTTCAATCATCCCTTCAGAAATTCTTTTTACCCATGATTTATATTCCGAAGTAATAACAGTTGACATAGGAAAACAATCTTTAAGGGCTGAAAAAATTATTTTCTCCATATTATAACAAGTATAAATATACATTATTTGAGATTTACTAAATAAAACAAAACTTATAACTTTATCGGTTTGACAATCTTCTAATCCTTTAAGGTTTAATGCAGCCATTTTATAATTCTCCATTAAGTTTGTTTTAAGAGAGGATTGTAGTCTCGATTTTGCTCCCTCTATTAATCTTGTCCTTTTTTTAATTGAATAGAATAAGTTAATTTCTTCTTTTTGTATTAAAAATTTATTCTTTTCTTTAAAAAGAAACGATAGCGTTTTTAAAATAGAATCATTATCTATCATTTTATATCTTTTATTTCATTATTATTTGCTTTTACATAATACCAATTGTCAGATCTTCGCGGACCGAAAATTGATAGTTCCTCCTCATTACTCCCCAATCTAGAAAAACCAAGCCTTGGGGCAAACTTACATACAATAAGCTTAAAATTAATATAAAAATTAGTTTTTCATTTCATTGCCTAATTAACACCAAATTCGTCTTTGGTAAAAACATAGGAATATCTGCTTGGGTTTCATAAGGACATTCTAAATAAATGCTCTCATCATATTTGAAATCCTTATATGCTATTTGATTAGGATTATCCACGCTTTTTATTAAAGCAAACTTCACACTGTTATAGCAATTAACCTCAGTATCATAAAAGGCATAAAAATACTCCTCACCCATATTACCTAAAAGCCAAATTTTATAATCCTCAAATTCAGTAACATTCAAATCGTCATACAATACTTGATTAGTAGATAAATCCACTACTTTAAATTTAGCTTTTAATTCATCTAAATAAAAATACCTTCCACTTGAAAAAGTAGTTAAGTGTTGAGTAAACTTTGTGAATTGAAAAGTATACTCTCTGTTGTTAACAGTTCCTTTCCAAGTACCTACCCAAAAAGGCAATATACCATCCAAGTCTTTTCGATAATCACCATTTGATTCAATATCGGTATAATTAAGAGGTTTAATCTGAGTTACTTGACAACTTACCTGTATTGTAAATAATAAGAAACATGTTAGTTTTAATATCGTTTTCATAAATAAATTACTACTACTAATTTCAAAATCATTGCTTAGTCAACACCATATCCAAAGGAAAACTATTACCTACATAAACAACAGGAGGTGGAGGCATACCTTCTTTCTGTATTCTACCATCTTCTTCCTCCTTGCCTTTAAAACGAATTTGAGTAGGTGAAATAATTTCAAACCATGAAAGATATCGTTTGTTTTTAAAAACATCATCTATGATACCGGTCAAATCTGAATAACAATCAAAAGTAAATTTCACATTCAAACTATAGTCATCCGCTAAATCATCGTTTGAAGTATTTATCAATTCAACTCCATTTTCTTTGTATGTATAATAACCTACAATTCTATCCTCATAATAATTATCAATTCCTTGATTATAATGATATTTTGTTTGTTTTAATAAGGTTAAAGTAAATTCCCTATTACCTTCTGTCCATTTCCATGTACCTAAGTAAGGAGCATATAAATTATTAATATCTTTTAAATAAAGACTACCATTTGTTTCGCTAGTCTGATTATTACACCATTCCGTTATATTAATAACATTTGTTTGTGCTTTGCAGCTCCATATTGTGCTGATTAGACATGTTGTTATTAAGAATATTTTAATTTTTATAAATATCGTTTTCATAGAAATCATTTCTATCCATTGTATGTAAATATTATTATACATCTGTTATAGTATTCTTTTGTTTCATTTCTCTACATAAAAAACAAAAAACACTTTAAAACAATCACACCCTATGCCTTAACCCCTAATTATTGCCTAATTAACACCAAATTCGTCTTTGGTAAAAACATAGGAATATCTGCTTGGGTTTCATAAGGACATTCTAAATAAATATTTTGATTATATCTAAAATCCTTATATTCTATTTGATTAAGGGCATTATCTCCTTTTACTAATGTAAATCTAACTCGATTATTACAATTACTTTCAGTATCATAAAATGCAAAAAAATAATCTGTTAAAAGATGAGCTAAATAACGAATCTTGTAATCTTCAAATTCAGTAACATTCAAATCGTCATACAATACTTGATTAGTAGACAAATCCACTACTTTAAATTTAGCTTTTATCATATCCGAATAATAATAATCTCCATTTGAAAAAGTAGTTAAGTGTTGAGTAAACTTTGTGAATTGAAAAGTATATTCTCTGTTGTCAACAGTTCCTTTCCAAGTGCCTACCCAAAAAGGCAATATACCATCCAAGTCTTTTAGATAAGCCCCATTGTTATAATCATACGTTTTTAAAGGAACTATCTGAGTTACTTGACAGCTTACCTGTATTGTAAAAAATAAAAAACATGTTAGTTTTAATATCGTTTTCATAGAAATCATTTCTATCTGCTGTATGTAAATATTATTATACATCTGTTATAGTATTCTTTTGTTTCATTTCTCTACACAAAAAACAAAAACCGCTTTAAAACAATCACACCCTATGCCTTAACCCCTAATTATTGCCTAATTAACACCAAATTCGTCTTTGGTAAAAACATAGGAATATCTGCTTGGGTTTCATAAGGACATTCATAAATATTCTCATCATACTTGAAATCCTTATATGCTATTTGATTAGGATTATCCACGCTTTTTATTAGAGTAAATCTAGCTTGATTATTACAGTTACTTTCAGTATCTCTAAAATGAAAAGTATATTCTTCATATAAGTTAGATAAATAACGAATCTTGTAATCACTAAATTCAGTAACATTCAAATCGTCATACAATACTTGATTAGTAGACAAATCCACTACTTTAAATTTAGCTTTTATCATATCCGAATAATAATAATCTCCATTTGAAAAAGTAGTTAAGTGTTGAGTAAACTTTGTGAATTGAAAAGTATATTCTCTGTTGTTAACAGTTCCTTTCCAAGTACCTACCCAAAAAGGCAATATACCATCCAAGTCTTTTTTATAAGCCCCATTTGGTTCATCTATTGTTTTTAAAGGAACTATTTGAGTTACTTGACAGCTTACCTCTATTGTAAATAATAAAAAACATGTTAGTTTTAATATCGTTTTCATAAAAATCATTTCTATCTGTTGTATGTAAATATTATTATACATCTGTTATAGTATTCTTTTGTTTCATTTCTCTACACAAAAAACAAAAACCGCTTTAAAACAATCACACCCTATGCCTTAACCCCTAATTATTGCCTAATTAACACCAAATTCGTCTTTGGTAAAAACATAGGAATATCTGCTTGGGTTTCATAAGGACATTCTAAATAAATGCTCTCATCATACTTGAAATCCTTATATGCTATTTGATTAGAATTATCCACGCTTTTTATTAAAGCAAACTTTACACTGTTATAGCAATTAACCTCAGTATCATAAAAGGCATAAAAATACTCCTCACCCATATTACCTAAAAGCCAAATTTTATAATCTTCAAATTCAGTAACATTCAAATCGTCATACAATACTTGATTAGTAGACAAATCCACTACTTTAAATTTAGCTTTTATCATATCCGAATAATAATAATCTCCATTTGAAAAAGTAGTTAAGTGTTGAGTAAACTTTGTGAATTGAAAAGTATATTCTCTGTTGTCAACAGTTCCTTTCCAAGTACCTACCCAAAAAGGCAATATACCATCCAAGTCTTTTTTATAAGCCCCATTTGGTTCATCTATTGTTTTTAAAGGAACTATTTGAGTTACTTGACAACTTACCTCTATTGTAAAAAACAAGAAACATGTTAGTTTTAATATCGTTTTCATAGAAATCATTTCTATCCATTGTATGTAAACATTATTATACATCTGTTATAGTATTCTTTTGTTTCATTTCTCTACACAAAAAAACAAAAACCGCTTTAAAACAATCACACCCTATGCCTTAACCCCTAATTATTGCCTAATTAACACCAAATTCGTCTTTGGTAAAAACATAGGAATATCTGCTTGGGTTTCATAAGGACATTCTAAATAAATATTTTGATTATATTTAAAATCCTTATATGCTATTTGATTAAGGGCATTGTCTCCTTTTATTAGTGTAAATTCAGCCCTATTATAACAATTATTTTCAGTATCATAAAACGCAAAAAAATAATCTGTTAAAAAATGAGCTAAATAACGAATCTTGTAATCTTCAAATTCAGTAACATTCAAATCGTCATACAATACTTGATTAGTAGACAAATCCACTACTTTAAATTTAGCTTTTAACATATCCGAATAATAATAATCTCCATTTGAAAAAGTCGTTAAGTGTTGAGTAAACTTTGTGAATTGAAAAGTATACTCTCTGTTGTTAACAGTTCCTTTCCAAGTACCTACCCAAAAAGGCAATATACCATCCAAATCTTTTTCATAAGCTCCATTCGGTTCATCAATAGTGCTCAAAGGAACTATCTGAGTTACTTGACAGCTTACCTGTATTGTAAAAAATAAAAAACATGTTAGTTTTAATATCGTTTTCATAGAAATCATTTCTATCCATTGTATGTAAACATTATTATACATCTGTTATAGTATTCTTTTGTTTCATTTCTCTACACAAAAAAAACAAAAACCGCTTTAAAACAATCACACCCTATGCCTTAACCCCTAATTATTGCCTAATTAACACCAAATTCGTCTTTGGTAAAAACATAGGAATATCTGCTTGGGTTTCATAAGGACATTCATAAATATTCTCATCATACTTGAAATCCTTATATGCTATTTGATTAGGATTATCCACGCTTTTTATTAGAGTAAATCTAGCTTGATTATTACAGTTACTTTCAGTATCTCTAAAATGAAAAGTATATTCTTCATATAAGTTAGATAAATAACGAATCTTGTAATCACTAAATTCAGTAACATTCAAATCGTCATACAATACTTGATTAGTAGATAAATCCACTACTTTAAATTTAGCTTTTAATTCATCTAAATAAAAATACCTTCCACTTGAAAAAGTAGTTAAGTGTTGAGTAAACTTTGTGAATTGAAAAGTATACTCTCTGTTGTTAACAGTTCCTTTCCAAGTACCTACCCAAAAAGGCAATATACCATCCAAGTCTTTTAGATAATCTCCATTTGATTCAATATCGGTATAATTAAGAGGTTTAATCTGAGTTACTTGACAGCTTACCTGTATTGTAAATAATAAGAAACATGTTAGTTTTAATATCGTTTTCATAAATAAATTACTACTACTAATTTCAAAATCATTGCTTAGTCAACACCATATCCAAAGGAAAACTATTACCTACATAAACAACAGGAGGTGGAGGCATACCTTCTTTCTGTATTCTACCATCTTCTTCCTCCTTGCCTTTAAAACGAATTTGAGTAGGTGAAATAATTTCAAACCATGAAAGATATCGTTTGTTTTTAGCAATATCTTTGATAAGTCCAGACAATTTTGAACGACAATTAAACCTATAATCAACTTTTATATTATAGCTATCTATTAAATTATCGTTTGAGGTATTTATCAATTCAACTCCATTTTCTTTGTATGTATAATAACCTACAATCCTATCCTCATAATAATTATCAATTCCTTGATTATAATGATATTTTGTCTGTTTTAATAAAGTCAAAGTAAATTCCCTATTACCTTCTGTCCATTTCCATGTACCTAAGTAAGGAGCATATAAATTATTAATATCTTTTAAATAAAGACTACCATTATCACGATTCAAAGGATGACTATCACATCTCTCTATTATGTTAACAATATTTGTTTGTGCCTTACAGCTCCATATTGTGCTGATTAGACATGTTGTTATTAAGAATATTTTAATTTTTATAAATGTTGTTTTCATATTTTTAATGTTTTTTGTTTAAAATGAACAAGGTATTTTTTGTATATTATTTCCGTTCTTTATGAGTTTCCCCCAGCCATCGTCATCTTTTCGGTATAAATTGACAGCATTTCCTCCTCCCATTTTTTCATCATATAATACATTCATAAATAATTCTTCTGCCATAGATTGTGTATAATCTTCATTTATCTCCAAATTATAATCTTCAAAAACTTTTAAAACAATATTATTTGCCTTTTCCCTTCCTTCCACAGTCGCTAAATCTAACCCCATAAACAAATTTGCTAGAGCTGTTGGGTTTTCCATTCGCAAAGCGTATGTAGTATTATTAAAACAAACAACATAGTCTGTATATTCATTTTTTCTAGAATCTAAAACAAAAGTATATGTATCATAATAACTTACAATATCTACATATGAAAAAACAGGTATTGAATTTACAGGATGATTATGAATACTCGCTACATCTCTATTTGTCATATTACCTTTAACACTAATATAAGCATTATTAGCAGAACTATTATTAGTTACACTATATATATACTCATTATCAAGCCTTTTAACATTAACCATTGTCTCAGTAGTATCATAGTCTGGATTAGTGGTTAACACTAGTTGTTTTAAACTATCTAATTTAGAGTTAAACGCTAAATTATCAATGGTTTGATTTTTTAAAATTTCACAAGGAGTTGGAGGATCCCTAACAACCAAAACTGGCAAAGTTAAATCATCTTCAAAATGATCTACAGGATCATTATCCGTATTAGTAGGATCATCAGGAGCAGTGCCACCACCACTCTCTCCAGGCGTACCACCTCCAATAGAACCCTGCCCATCACCTGGCACACTATGTATAGGGTCAATACTAACAGGATCTTCCCATCCACCACCACCATCATCATCGCAAGACACACTTTCTATTACATACGTATAACCAGTAGGAGGAGAAGGACATGTACACCGTGCACCATTTTGAACATCTAAAGTATTATGCACATTATGACAACACATATCATACGCTATAGTCGTCTTAAAACAATCTCCAGAAGAACTCTTATTCAAAACAGAAGAAAAAACACCATTTCCATCATCCAAAGACCAAATCAACATCTTCTTACTCACATCAACAAAAAAACCACCCTCAATAGCACTTCTCTCTTCATCAGTAAGAATATACGAAATTATCTTAGCACTATAACCCGCCTCTCCTTGCCATGTTAATACTAAATTTTCAACCAAATCACTCTCGTCAAATCTATAAACAGGTAAAGTATAAGAAACCCTATTCCCTTTAGTAATTTGTAAAACCTCATCCGTTTCCACACTAAAAACACCATCAATAGCTACGCTTTTATTCTCAGTAGCATCAACCATACTCTTTTGTAAAAACAACACCTTTCCAAAAGCCTTTGGAGCCCTAGCCCTAAAAACATCCCCATTAATCCTTTCAATAGTAAAAGATTCTTCATGCAATTGCTCTTGCATCACACCTTCTTCCTCAAACTGACAACTCCAAAAAAGAGCTAATACAGCTATAACAAATAAGTTTAAACGCTTAATTTCATGTTTCATTCGCAAATAAAAATTAATTAAAAAATACTGTTTTCTTTATAAAATGTTTGTAGTAAGTGTTTGATATTCCAAATATAAAGGATAAAAAACAAATAAACAATACTTATTTGTATGTATTTTTAATATTTATTTGCATTTTCTTTAATACACCCTATTTTCACCCTTATTTACAAGCTTTAAAAAAGCAAAAAACAACTGTTCTTGTTAAACAAAACAATTACCATTTAATAGTATAGAGTATAAAAAAGTAAAAAAGGTTCGGACAAGTATTGATTTTTTAAAAAAATCACTAACCTAAAAACAAAAAGACTTGAAAAACTCCAAGTCTTGTATAATTAAAAAACACAAAAGCTACATATTTCCCAATGCTTGAGCATTCAAAGAAAGCGTAGGACAACCATTATTAAAATAAATCTTAGCAGTACAAACAATCTGAGACAAACAAGGCCCTACCCTATGATACTCAAGAAAAAAAGTATCACTCCCACTATTCGGAACAATTGGCCCATTTATCGTACCACTATTTAAATTTTCCAAAGGAGGATCAAGAAATTTAGCTCCAGACAAATTCGTAATCTCAATTTTAGAAACAGAACTCCAATCACAATTTGCAGGCATCTTAAACATCACAAAACCACCGCTTAACGTGCTACTACTACCCCTACAAAGATAAGTCATACTCATCGTAGGAGAACAACAAGTTGGCACCACCGTAGACCTAGTTACATTCAATCTTGTCTCACAATCACTCGCATTTCCTCCAGTACCATAAGCAGACAACAAACCATCAATAAAATTTGCAGAATAAGTCACTGTAACAGAAGAACCACTTCCTGTTATTGTAATACTTCCAGAAGGATTAGCCGTTAAAACACTCCAAGAAACAACCCCCGATATACCAGTATCATTCGTATAAGTATACGTAGTAGACGAACCAGGCACAACAACAGCATTATTAGGAGACACAACTGTAGAGCCAGTAATATCACAAACCGTAAAAAGAGCAGCCCTCTCTGAAAAAGCAGCATCAAAATTATTCTCCTCAGAAACCATCACATCCTCTAGCGATTCCGTTTCTGAACAAGAATAAAACAACAAAATAGTAAACAAAACAAGCAAAACCCTCTTTGAACATTTTTTTAAAATTTCCATAATATACCTAAAATTTCCCCTTGCAGATCACCTGCCATTATGAGGACGAAAACTCAAGGAAAATATTTTTAAGTTTAATTCGTTCCGCCCTTTAACAATAAAAAAAACAACCTACAAGAAGACAAATCATTAACCATCCTCTCTAACAAAAATAAAAAGATCAATCATTAAAAAATCAATTATTTCCTACTTTAACCATAATCATTAAAAAACTATAATCAATGTTAAAACAACATTGTTTCAATTTATCATACCACAAAACAATAACAAATCACCTCTCTTTCATGCGAATTTGCTTTACCTCATTGTCTAATATCCTTTATAAATATTCGATGATTTTTAATTACCTCATTTAATATTATTCTGTAAAGTATTCGATGATTTTTAATTCAAAACTGCGAAGCACATCATGAGTACCTTTAAAAAACAATAAAAATCAAACGAATAATTGTATTTTTACTAAATGATTCTCAACACATTCACGGAAATAACTTGGAACGACACAGTTGTGAATTGCTTTCAAAACTGCGAAGCACATCATGAGTACCTTTAAAAAAACAATAAAAAGCAAACGAATAATTGTATTTTTACTAATGATTCTCAACCTTGTCCTTCAATATTTGTTGTTTTACCAAGTTGTGAATTGCTTTCAAAATTGTATTTTTACTAATGATTCTCAACTTTGCCATAATTTATAATTTAGTATGCTTTGTTGTGAATTGCTTTCAAAATTGTATTTTTACTAATGATTCTCAACTTATAATTGCTTCACAATTTAAGCCATACAGTTGTGAATTGCTTTCAAAACTGCGAAGCACATCATGAGTACCTTTAAAAAACAATAAAAATCAAACGAATAATTGTATTTTTACTAATGATTCTCAACGCTTGTGATGATGAAAATGCGGAGCCCCCCGTTGTGAATTGCTTTCAAAATTGTATTTTTACTAATGATTCTCAACTGAAATTAAATGAGTTTATTTTAGAATCTAGTTGTGAATTGCTTTCAAAATTGTATTTTTACTAATGATTCTCAACGTTAAGTTCGTTCATTGTTGTTTCGTTTAAGTTGTGAATTGCTTTCAAAATTGTATTTTTACTAATGATTCTCAACAAAGAATTGTTAAAAGCTGTTGCTCCAATTGTTGTGAATTGCTTTCAAAATTGTATTTTTACTAATGATTCTCAACAAAGGAATTGAAAGCACTTTCAGACCAATTGTTGTGAATTGCTTTCAAAATTGTATTTTTACTAATGATTCTCAACATTAATACAATTTATAATTTTTAAAATAATGTTGTGAATTGCTTTCAAAATTGTATTTTTACTAATGATTCTCAACATGTTAAAAATGGCATTGAATGTGATATCGTTGTGAATTGCTTTCAAAATTGTATTTTTACTAATGATTCTCAACTGAAATAAAATTTTCTCAAGTAATTACTTCGTTGTGAATTGCTTTCAAAATTGTATTTTTACTAATGATTCTCAACAAACAAATAGATTATTTAATGTCTGATTTGTTGTGAATTGCTTTCAAAATTGTATTTTTACTAATGATTCTCAACAAAACCGATTGCAAGGATTAAAAATTGCTAGTTGTGAATTGCTTTCAAAATTGTATTTTTACTAATGATTCTCAACACTTTTTCGTTCTGCATCAATCTTCCGATGTTGTGAATTGCTTTCAAAATTGTATTTTTACTAATGATTCTCAACTAATTAATTTTAATTATGACTAATTCTCCAGTTGTGAATTGCTTTCAAAATTGTATTTTTACTAATGATTCTCAACTGCAAAAACAGTAAATGAAGCAATCAATATGTTGTGAATTGCTTTCAAAATTGTATTTTTACTAATGATTCTCAACAAAACTAATGTATTCAATTAAAACTCTTCCGTTGTGAATTGCTTTCAAAATTGTATTTTTACTAATGATTCTCAACTTTAAAATCAGAATGGGAAACGAATACTATGTTGTGAATTGCTTTCAAAATTGTATTTTTACTAATGATTCTCAACTCAAGCTTCAGAAAAAATACTTGCTGATAAGTTGTGAATTGCTTTCAAAATTGTATTTTTACTAATGATTCTCAACGATTCAATTCAAATGCAGGGGCGTAAAATGTTGTGAATTGCTTTCAAAATTGTATTTTTACTAATGATTCTCAACAAAAGAAGCAGAAAGACTTAGAGAAATTGCGTTGTGAATTGCTTTCAAAATTGTATTTTTACTAATGATTCTCAACATATCAAGCCCTAAAAAGCTGATATGTTGTGAGTTATAATATTGGTTAGAAAATAAAAAATAACACTTTAAATCTTTGGTTTCAAGTAGTATAGTACATTTTTCAAATGCTAGCCCACTAAAAAAGTTCTAATTGCTGAGAAGGTTTGTCGGTTTCCACAGGTTTTTTACCATAAAATAATTCCATCATCCCAAATTGTTTGTCGGTTATTTGCATCACGCCTATTTTGCCGTGTTCGGGTAAACTGTTTTTAATTCGTTTGGTATGTACCTCTGCATTTTCTCTGCTGGCACAAAAACGCATATAAATAGAAAACTGAAACATAGTAAAACCGTCATCTAGCAATTTCTTTCTAAAACCAGATGCTATCTTACGTTCCTTTCGGGTTTCGGTTGGTAAATCAAAAAATACTAATATCCACAAACTTCTATATTGATTTAAACGTGTATAATGGTCGTCATACATAGTTGCTATTTAAATTCCACTTCTTTTTTTCGCTCTCTCTTCACTTCACATTTTTTTGTATAACGCTGTGTAACAAACTTCTCAATACGCTTCGCATTAGAAGTCACATTTATTGGGGAGCTACACTCATAAACCATAAACTGGATATAATATTTTTCTAGCTTTCCCTTCAAAACATTCATACAAAGAGTTGGTTGTCCGACTCATAGCCACCAACAAAGGACTTCTTTTACCATCAATAACAACATCCATACTGGCAATACTTAATAGTTCTTTCTTAATTGCAGTAGTCAGTTCATCATAATTATCCTCAGTATCCATAATATGACAAACTATTAAATCCACATATGGGCGATAGGGTTCCATAATATCATCCGCTAAACAATACGCATTGTATTTGTTTCTATGAAAAATACCCAAACTAAGCAACATGCCCGAACTCACTAGAGCACGAGCTGTAATAGCCCTTAGAATAGCATAGCCATAATTCAATAAATTATTGGGTGCTATTCCTTTTTGTCCTCTCGTAAAATGAGGAATAGGAATAAGTTTCTCCCAATAATAAACAGCTGCTCTCGATTCATGATTAAGTGTATCTCCCGAGGTCACTTCCTTTGCCCACAATTCCATCTTTCGCATCGGTATCCCTCTTTCTTTTAACAAACTCGCCTGATTGAGAATCTTCGCACTAATGGTTTGTTGCCACAAATTCTTCTGCAAAGGCACAGAGGTGTTGATCTGATGTTTGTAGCGTTCGGTTTGCTCGCTATGCCCTTGCAAAGGCAATAATAAACCTGTAGGCATGTGTTGGGCATCACAACTAACTAAAGCCACATTGTTTTGCGTCAGTTTTTCTAGTACTCCATTGGTAATAGTAATTTGTTGGCTTTCTAAAACAACAACACCTATATCTTCTATAGCCACAGTCTTGGTGTCTTGTTCCTTGTCAGGATAAGACACCACCAGTTGTTTATTTTTGGTACTCAAATAAACAGGATTACCAAAGAAAAGGGTACGTTTTATCATTGCATTAAGCTTTTGAAATATTACCTAATCTATCCACTTTCAACTTCCAACAAACAGATTTAATCTGAGTGCCATCAAGCGAATTTTGATTTTTAGATTGTGGACTACCCAATCCTAATTCATTTTGGATTGATAGCTTAATTTCTGCTTTTTCTTGTTCTTTATTTGACATATTAAATAATAAACTTGCAACATTAATAGGCACAAAATTCATGGTGGTACCACTCCCATCAGTAAACTTATAAACCCTATTCATTTGTTCTTTTTTCATTTTTGAAAAATCAACCAAACTTGTATTTTCATTTTCTTCTTCTGTAGGAACATATACTAAATCACTTGGATTTAAAACAAAATTTAATTTAAATTCAGAATCTTCTGGATGTATTGCTGGACAAGGCTCAAAACCTTGTTTTAAACTTTCAACAGATTCTCGCAAAGTTGGAATGTAGAATTTTCTATCTGTTCCTTTTTGATAGAATCCGCAGAATGCATTACTTCCAGCAGCAGTAACAACATACTTGGTGTTTTTTTGCCCTTCTTCCGAAACTGAAAATTTAGTTCCCATCGCATCACTTGTTCTTACCTTATATATAGGATGATGAAATTTTCCGTTGTTTAATTTAATAATGTTTCTGTTCAATTCTTTCACTCCATCAGAAGAAAAAGCATTTTCAGTATCAAATTTTGTTTTGCCATCTATAATTTCTTTGTAATTTTCAAGATGATTCTGTAAAATTCGTTGAATGCCTGTATCTGTAATGGATTGAATAGCTTTTATTATTTTATCAGATGGTATTGATGCAAATGATTCCAATGCATTCCCGAAACGTGTAGCTACAAATTTTTCGTAGGCATTTACGGTCGGATATTTACTTTCTAATTCTTCAATAATTTCTTTGAAAGACTTACCATTACGCTGTTTTAAATTTTCAATTTTCTTTGATAATTCAACATCAACCAAATCAAATTTTTCATTTAATGCTTTTTCCAGACTAATTGATATAACCTTATTCTGCAATTTTACTTTTCCATAGAAAGTATCTTCATGAAGTCGTTTTCTAACATTATAATTAACAACTTCTTTTAATCCTTCTTGTATTTCAATTTTCATTTTACCATCTACTGGTTTTAAATATTTATTCCATCTCTGACGAATGATACGGTTCTTTTGTTTGAAACTTGCAATAGTGTTTTCTAGTGCATTTTGAGCAATTTCTTTAAATAGTTTACTTTTAGTTTCGCCAAATTGATACTGAAATTCATCAATACCATCTTTTGTTTTTATTTGAGCAGGTGGAAGGAAATACCATTCTTTTTCATCATTAAATCCTTTTCTGGAATTTGTTAATTGAAATTTAATCCCTTTTCTTGTTTTTAATTTTTCTTCATCATTTTTCTCTTGCGATGAAATATTGTTTAGATATTGAACGTGATTTTCCGATGTTAATGCAATTATCAACGCATCCAAAGCGTGATGGCGATGGTCTATTCTTTTTGGGTCAAAATTTTTGTTTGCTTCTTCTGGAACAGTGTTGATAAATACTTTGTGTCCGTTTATTTCTCTATAGTCTCCAAATAAATTAGAATTGGTTAATTGGTTTAATCGTTTAAAACGGGGAGAAATTATTTCATTCCAAGCCTCATTTAATTGCCAATGTCTTTTTAATGTTGAAGTAATTGTTCCGTTTGTTGCTAAAACATTTTTCGAGCGGAAAGTGTCTTCATCTTTTTCACGTACAATGTTGCTCAACAGTTTCATGGCCATTTTAGAGATGTATTGACTGTTGGTTAATTGACTATTGGTAAACTCTTCGGGAATTTCTTTACTCAATAAAATTTCTCTTTTCTTTCCAGAAAAATTATTTTTAACCAATTCTTCATATTCGTGAATACTAATTACCTCAGTATGTGCATCGTGTGCTGAACAATACACTTTTTTTGATTTTGCATTAGCAATAAACCCGTATCCAGTGGAAGCTTTTTTCTCTTTGTTAATTTCCGTTTCACAAATTACTTTATTGTAAAGTGCATTTAGTGTGATACGCTCTTGTGGAAATATATGCTCAATTTCATACTTTTTTCGATCAAACAAATCAGATAATTTAATAAATTTTCCTGTGTAAGGCGATTGGTAACGTTGATCAAGCCAGAGCTTGTATCGGTCAAAATCACTTCTGCTAATTTTAGAAAACTCTTTTGTGGTTATGTCTTTTATTTCCTTCTTGGTAATTTTTCCATTAGACAATTCATACTCTGTATTATCCTTGTCATACTCAATTGACGATAAGAGGCTTTCTTCCAAGATTCTCAACTTCTCTTGTTGAAAAGGTGATTTTTCCTGAAGTGAAGAATTATTTGTTTTTAATTCTCGAAGAAGTTCAACAATTCGTTCATTCGCTTTTCTGTTCTCTTTATTTTGCTTATCATCTCTTTCTTTTTGTTTATTGTTTTTCTTCATTTCCCGACCTAATTCAATATGAATTCTGTCAAATAATTTATTGTAAACAATTCGTCCTTCTTCATCAGTTCCAATTTCTTCTCCATAATATTTCCATATATCTTTTACAACGTGTAGCGTTTCAACCAAAATCTTTTCTACAGTAGGATTATTTAATGAATGTTGTCTGAATTCATTTTTCAAATAATTCTCAATATCATAAGGCGACTGCCAAAACTGAACTTCTCCTACTTCCGAATATCGACCATAAACCAAATAACAAGCACTCGAAACCCAAAGACCCTGAAAATCTTTCAGTTCTCCATTGATTTCTTCTTTATCTAAAACTTTTTGTTTTACCTCTTGATTTATTTTTGATAAAATAGTCTCAATATCTTTTCCATTCCAATATTTTCCTAGTCTTAAAAAAGGTAGCATTTTTTTTATTGCCTTCTCGGAATAGGTTCCGTAATCGTTAGTATAACCACCGAAAGAACTAAAATTCTTTACCAACTCTGCATGAAATTCTTTTGACAACCCTGATTTTTCTAATAACCTGCCAATGATGTTGAATAAACCTTTATTGAATTCATCCTTTTTCTTTACAGAGTAAAAGAAATGCCAAAGACTATATTCATTTTCTGATGTTAAAAATGTTCTGTAATCGAACCCTTTAATTCGTTTTGTTCTTAAAATAAAATTATATCTAGTTGAGTTGCAAGGTTCTTTTTCAGATGTGAAATTCCATTTATAGTTTTCAACTTTAATATCTAAATCTTTGTGTTTTTTATTTAGAAATCCGAGAATATCTTTTTCTGTTACGTTTTCCTTATCATTCAAAAAAGAATACAACTCTTCTTTTAGTTCACTTGTCAATAATTGAGAACTAACATCAAGATTGATTTTAATTTGTTCGTTAACAATATCTTCTCTCTTAATGATTTTAAGTCTTTTTATAAACTGCCAAAGTCTGAATTCCTGATAAAGAGGGTTAGCTTTATGTATTGCTTTAAGTGAATTTTTATATGTCTTGCCAGTTTTCTCATCCGTACGTTCAAAATTTTCTTTCTCGTAAACACAATCAGCAATCAAAGATTTCTTTGATTTTAAATCTCTTTGATAAAGTAAAATATCTTCTTTTAAAAGATAATTAAAATCTAACTCTTTAATTATTTTTTGATGATTAGTATTATTAGGATATAAGAGTTGAATAGCTTGCTCATACAAATTTCTATTTTTTAACTCAGGATGAAATTGTTCCTGATTTTTGTAGATAACATCCAACTCTTCTCTGTAATAATCTCTTTCAATAACCGTAATTAAATCGGCTTTGATTTTCTGTTTTGGATTTTGTAAAAGGGTATAATACACAAATGAAGCAACTCCTTTGGTATTGTTTTTTGTATTAAAAGAAGTAAGCGATGTTTCTGTTTTTAATTTCATCAAAGTCCAATCTTCTTCTTTCGGAATATTAATGTTTCTGCCTTTATCTGCACCTTTTGGAATCCTGATTCCATTTTCATCATATTTGGTTTTAATGATAAAATCACGTTTGGTATCTTTCCACTTTGGAGTAAATTTGCTTTGCTGTTCTTTTATCCAACCTGTTTCCAGTTCAATTTCAAAGACGAAATTTTCTTTTATTTTTCGTCCCGAGTTTCTAACATCGATTATTGAAAATTCACGAACTTCATTAATGATATATTCTGTTTTCTTTGTGTTAATTGTGCCTTCTTCATCATACTTTGAAACAATTTCAACCTCCTTTAAATCCCCAATTTCAGTAATTTGTATTTTAGTTTCTTCATTGTATTTGAAAAGTTTTATTGCATCATTATTATTATCAACCAAAACAATTTCATAAATATCTTCATCCTCAATCTTTTTGACACTTTTTACTTTCCCAACAAAAGCATCCGTTAATTCTCCTTCTTTTTGTATTTTTTCATCTTGACCAATTACTTTTTCATAGCCTCTTTTTTGATTAAAGCTTAAAGTAATCCAAGCCAATTGTTCTTTAGTAAGTTCAAAATTTATGTCGGTAACTGCTTTATGTCTTAAATAGTATAATGTCCAGTCATAAGGGATTTTGGTTTGGTTGCCATTTCTTTTAAGATAAAACATTTCTGGATATTTCTTCCTAAATTCACTTTCCATTTGATGGTAAGCATCTTTAAAAAGGAACTGGAACTTTCCATTATCATCTTTGTAGTAAGCTAATTTCTCTTCCGTACCTTTCTTAAACTTTCCGCTGCGTTTTCCTTTTTCATTTTCAAATTCAATAGATAATTTATAATGCTCGGGAAGAGAATTCAATAAATTTAAAACGCAATGAAGCCTGTCTCTTCTTAGTAAATATCTTTCATTGAGTTTTCTTGGAGAACGTTGAGTAGTTCTTTTAGCAGCAGAACTTTCTATTTTAGCACCACTTTCAAACTTAGCAATTTCTGCCGCATCCATTGTCAAAATACGAGAGCCTAATCCTAATATTTTAACTATTTTATTTTCGTGGTCAACTTCAATCAACGCCCATCCAATGCTATTTGTTCCTAAATCCAGTCCTAATATTTTTTTCATTTCTACAATGGTTTTGTCAGTATTTTTATATCAATTTCTAAATTTAATCAAAAGAAAATTATTATCCTTACGGAAAACCGTAATACATCATTAATTTATTTATTGTATATTGCAGTACAATTTTGAAGCAATTCACAATAAGGATTATTCCGTTGTGAAAACATTTAAGCTGCCTCGTCTTCCAATACGGGGCTTTTTTTATACTTCACAAACTCAAATTTCGCTGCAATAAAAATAAGAACAAACAGACAGCCAGTCAATACGTATTTATACGTATTTCCCAATGATTTTTATACGTATAAATACGTACTCTTTTAATTTTTATATACTTTTCACGAAATTAAAATAACACAATAAAGCATCCTTTTTTTTAAAGTAGTACACAAAATTCAAGAATTTCGTGTTGTTTTTACTTTTGTAATTTGAGGGTCTTTACAAGGGTGATACTTCATATCAAAGGTTAGGATAGAGGGAGCAAATAGTATGGAAGAGTAATAGTATTTAAAAAGACAACAAATTGTATTAACCAAACGAAGAATCGCTGTATAGCTATATTAGGATTAATTTAATAAACTGTATAATTATTTTAGGACGAGTCAACAAAACCTACTACTCCATATTAAAGGTTACTTAAAGGTTAGGATAAAGGGAGGATAGTGTATAGAAACAGTATGAAAGTAGTTTGTAAAAAGAAAATAATCTTAGCAACATTAAAATCACAAAACCCTGCAAATAAATTATTTGCAGGGTTTTGTATAAATAAAGCAACCATTCACTAATTACTTGTCACTTTTTACTATAAAAACTACAAATCAAATTGTATTAAACAAACGAAGAATCGTTGTATAGCTATATTAGGATTAATTTAATAACCTGTATAGTTATTTTAGAATGAGTCAAAGACGGTGATACTCCCTATATACTCCCTATCAACCCCGTATATACCCCTTATCAAAGTCGTAGTTGTAGTACCCCATGACTTATTTTCTTTTGCGGTTTTTAGTAAAAAAACAAGAGTAGAAAGAAAAATGTAACCATAGATAAAATAGTTTTAACGCTTTTTCATTTATTTTTTCATTTTTTAATCCTCATAGTCCTAAAAAGTAATATCAAATTCATTAGATTTGCTTTTTTAAAATTTAAAAAATTATGTTACAGGTAACTTACATTAGAGAAAACAAGGAAGACGTTATCAAGAGATTAGCAAAAAGAAACATAGATGCTAAAGACTTGGTAGAACTAGTTGTAGAATTAGATGAAAAAAGAAGAGCTACACAAGTAGAACTAGACAACATTCTTGCGGAATCCAACAAAGTATCTAAAGACATAGGAGCCCTAATGAAGAATGGTGAAAAAGCAAAAGCTGAAATTTTAAAAGAAAAAACAGCTCAGTTTAAAGAACAAACAAAAGAGCTAACAGAAACTTTAAATACAGTAGCTACTCAATTACAAGATGAGTTATATAAACTACCAAATATTCCCGCAGAAATTGTTCCAGTAGGAAAAACACCCGAAGAAAATATAAACATATTTGAAGAAGGTGAAATACCAAAACTACACCAAGGTGCATTGCCTCATTGGGAATTAGTAAAAAAATACGACATTATTGATTTTGATTTAGGAGCAAAAATTACAGGAGCCGGTTTCCCTGTTTACAAAGGAAAAGGTGCTAAATTACAACGTGCTTTAATCACTTACTTTTTAGACAAGAATACCGATGCCGGTTATCAAGAATTTCAAGTACCTCATTTGGTAAACGAAGCTTCAGGTTATGGAACAGGTCAATTGCCCGACAAAGAAGGACAAATGTATCATGCAACAGAAGATAATCTATATTTAATTCCTACAGCAGAAGTCCCTGTTACTAACCTATTTAGAGATGTCTTAGTAACAGAAAACGAATTACCAATACTTTGCACAGCCTACACACCCTGTTTCCGTAGAGAAGCAGGCTCTTATGGTTCACATGTAAGAGGATTAAATCGATTACACCAATTTGATAAAGTAGAAATTGTTCGTGTTGAACATCCTGATAATTCATACACAGCATTAGACGGAATGGTAGAACATGTAAAAGAAATTTTACGCGAACTTAAATTACCATATCGTATTTTAAGATTATGTGGTGGAGATATGGGATTTGCAGCAGCATTAACCTATGATTTCGAAGTATTCTCAACAGCACAAGATCGCTGGTTAGAAATATCATCTGTCTCTAACTTTGAAACATTTCAATCAAATCGATTAAAATTACGTTTTAAAGACAAAGAAGGCAAAAATCATTTAGCACACACTTTAAACGGAAGCTCATTAGCATTGCCTAGAGTTTTAGCAGGTATAATTGAAAACTATCAAACACCAGAAGGAATCGTTATTCCAGAAGTATTAAGAAAATATACAGGGTTTGATATTATAAACTAAAACGTTAATCTTACTAAAATAATGTACTAATTTGACACAAAAATGTGTTACTTTAGTACATTATTTGTTTTCTAAAGAAAAATGAAAAACTACCTTCTGCTAATAACATTATTTATTTCACTAATTGCAACATCACAAAATGAGCAATTAGCAATTGATTATTATGAAAAAGGAGAGTTTGACAAAGCCCTTACTCTACTAGAACAAATAGCAGCAAAACAACCCTCAAATTATGCTTATTTCCAAAGAATAACAGATTGCTACCAACAATTAAAACAATTTGACAAAGCTGAAAAAACAATAGAAGCTAGAAAAGCTAAATACTACCAACCTTTATTATATGTAGATTTAGGATATAATTTTCAACTTCAAAATGAAAATGAAAAAGCTAAAAAAAATTACGAATTAGCCATTGAAGCCGTTGAAGAAAGACCAAACTATGCGTATCAAATAGGAAATATATTCGAAAAAAAAGCACTTCTAGAGTGGGCATTAAAAGCCTATGAAACAGGAACAAAAGGCGATCCAAATCTTAACTTCGATTATCAAATAGCACTACTACAAGGACAATTAGGAAACATTGAATTAATGGCCGATAAACTATTAGATTATGCCTATCAAAAACAAGAAAACACCCCAATTGTTCAAAACTACTTAACCCGATTCATCGCAGACGAAGCAAATGAAACATTTTTAAGCTATCTAAAAAAGACCCTGCTTTTAAGAACACAAAAAACACCCGATGCATATTGGAACCAGTTTTTAAGCTGGCTATATGTGCAACAAAAAGAATACGGAAAAGCTTTCATTCAAGAACGTGCTATTTACAAAAGAAATCCTGAAACCTTTGACAACATAGTTGCACTGGCAAACATGGCTGTAGAAGACAATCAGAGTGAAGACGCCATCCCTATTCTACAATTTATAATAGACAACACAAACGACTTAAGTTGGAAAATTTCTGCTCACACCCTTTTAATGAAAATTAAAATCAAAGAAGCAAAACAAGAAGATTACCCTAAAATTAAAGAAGAATTAGACACCTTATTAAAACAATACAATTACAATCCATATTCATTAGATCTAATCAAATTAATAGCACATTTTGAAGCCTTCAATTTAAACAACACAGAAGAAGCCATTTCTTTATTAAACAAAGCATTAGAACTCTCATTTAGCACTAGAGAAAAAGCAAAAGTAAAACTAGAACTTGCCGATATACTAGTATATGATGAAAAATTCAATCAAGCTATTCTATATTATGCACAAGTAGAAGACAATGTTAAAAATGATGCTTTAGCACATGAAGCTAGCATGAAAATGGCAAAAGCAAATTATTACAAAAACGATTTCGACTGGGCACTACAACAAGTAAAAATATTAAAACAATCTTCTAGTTTATTAATTGCAAATGATGCTGTTGAACTCTATTTGTTAATTCAAGACAATTCCTATGAAGATAGCACAAGAGTAGCCTTAACCGCTTTCTCAAAAGCCGATTTGTTATTATATCAAAACAAAGAAACAGAAGCACTACAAGCATTTTTAAATATTTTAGAAAAAAACAAAGGCGACAGTATTGAAGACGAAACACTACTTAAAATAGCCACCATATATAGTAGAAAAAAAGAATATCAAAAAGCACTCACCTATTACAAAATGATATTAGACAATCATGCTGACGGAATCTATATAGACGAAGCCTTATACTTTTCGGCCGAAATCTATCAAAAAGAACTTAATGATATAGAAAATGCCAAACCCTTATATGAAAAAATTGTATTTGAACATTCTGATAGTATATATTTTACCGAAGCCAGAAAACAATTTAGAATGTTAAGAGGCGATAACACTATATAATTCATTAGATTCTAATACCTTTGTTTCCAATTTTAATAAACATAAAAGCATAAAATGATAATATATAACGTTACAATAAACATTGATAAAAGCGTACACGATCAATGGTTACAATGGATGAGAAATAAACACATTGACGATGTTTTAGCCACTGGTCTTTTCACAAGTGCAAGAATGGTGAAAGTATTAGTTGATGAAGAAATGGGCGGCACAACTTACTCTGTTCAATATTTCACCGATTCCAGATCAAAACTAGAAGATTATTATAAAAATCACGCACCACGATTACGTCAAGAAGGATTTGAACTTTTTGCAGATAAAATGCTAGCCTTTAGAACGGAGCTAGAAATAATGAGTGAACATTATGGAAGAGAAAACTAACTCTCCAAAAAAATTAAAATACAATTCTTGTCTTTCTCTGAAGTTATGATTTACTTTTTTCTAACTTCTTTTTTCTAACTTCTAACTTCTAAATATGTCAGTAAAAGCAAAAAAACACCTAGGACAACATTTCTTAAAAGATGAAAGTGTTGCAAAAAATATAGCCAATACTTTATCTTACAAAGGATATGAAAAAATCCTTGAAATAGGACCAGGAATGGGTGTGCTTACTAAATATCTTTTGGACAAACCAATTGAAACAAATGTTATTGAGATTGACACAGAATCAGTAACCTATTTAGAAGAAAATTATCCAAAATTACATGGGCATATTATCTCAAAAGACTTTTTAAAATATAATTTAAATGAAGTTTTTAATAACGAACAATTTGCCATTATTGGTAACTTCCCTTATAATATTTCTACACAAATTGTTTTCAAAACATTAGAAATGAGAAACCAAATACCTGAATTTTCAGGAATGTTTCAAAAAGAAGTAGCCGAACGCATTTGTGAAAAAAAAGGAAGTAAAGTATATGGCATCTTATCCGTTTTAGCCCAAGCTTTCTATGATGCAGAATATCTTTTCACAGTTGATGAGCATGTTTTCGATCCACCACCAAAAGTAAAATCAGGTGTATTGCGATTAACCCGAAAAGAAAACTACAAATTACCTTGCGATGAAAAGTTATTCTTTCAAGTCGTAAAATTAGCTTTTAACCAACGAAGAAAAACCATGCGAAATAGCCTTAAAAGCATGATAAATTCTGATAATTTAAAAGAAGATAGTATCTTTGACCTGCGTCCGGAACAACTTTCGTACGAACAATTCATAAATCTTACTCAAAAAATAGCAGCCGATGGAGTTTAAAATCAGTAAAGAACTTTTAGAACAATTAGAATCTCTTATTCAGGAAAATAAAGAACAAAGCGTTTTAGAATTACTTCAAGAAGTTCACTTTGCTGATATTGCCGAAATCATGGAAGAACTAGAAACCCATGAGGCTATTTATATTTTTAACGCATTAGATTCTGAAAAAACAGCAGAAATCCTACTCGAATTAGATGAAGAAGTTCGTGAAAAAATCCTTCGAAGCCTTTCTGCCAAAGAAATTGCAGAAGAAATCGACGAATTAAGTACCGATGATGCTGCCGATATTATTGCCGAATTACCACAATCTAGAAAAGAAGAAGTAATATCAGAATTAGAAGACGTAGAACATGCAAAAGACATTGTTGACTTATTGCGTTATGATGAAGATTCTGCGGGTGGATTAATGGCAAAAGAATTAGTCAAAGTAAATGAAAATTGGAACGTACTTACATGTGTAAAAGAGATGCGAGCCCAAGCAGAAAACGTTTCTCGAGTACATTCAATATATGTTGTAGATGATGAAAACAGATTAAAAGGACGACTTTCACTAAAAGATTTATTAACCACCTCTACAAAAACACCCATTAGCGAAGTATATATTCCAAAAGTAGACTATGTAAAAGTAAATACTGAAAATGTAGAAGTTGCTAGAATTATGCAAAAATATGACTTAGAAGCCATTCCAGTTGTAGACGAATTAGGAAGACTTGTAGGTAGAATTACCATTGATGATATTGTCGATGTCATCAAAGAAGAAGCAGATAAAGATTATCAATTAGCAGCCGGTATTTCGCAAGACGTAGAAGCAGATGACAGCATATTAGAGTTAACCAAAGCTCGTTTGCCATGGCTAGTTTTAGCACTATTTGGAGGATTTATTTCTGTTCGAGTATTAGGATTATATGAACCTGCAATGAAAATTCATCCTGAATTATTTTTCTTCACACCTTTAATTGCTGCAATGGCAGGAAATGTAGGAGTACAATCCTCAGCAATTATCGTACAAGGTTTAGCAAACAACGCATTATCAGGATCTTTATTAAATCGATTATTAAAAGAACTTTCATTAAGTCTATTAAACGGATTAATATTAGCCATTATACTTATTATAGGAAGCCATTTTTTATTAAACATTGACTTTATAACAGGCTTAACCGTTTCATTAGCACTACTCTCAGTAATAATTACAGCTTCATTAATAGGCACATTTATTCCCATTATTTTAGACAAATATGGTATTGATCCTGCACTTGCAACAGGGCCTTTTATTACAACCAGTAATGATATTATGGGAATTATTATTTTCTTTACAATTGCTAAAGTAATTTTAGGATTTTAATACCGCTTCCTATTTTCTTCCCCAGAAAACTTTTATATAATAAAATATTTTCATGAATTCAAATTATAGCTATCTTTAGCCCTTTATTTTAAAAAATGCAATCAAATCAAATTAAAATCCTTCATATAGATAGCAATCATCCGTTATTATGGAGCCAACTTGAACTAGCTGGTTTTCAAAACGAATCAGACTATATTTCTTCTAAAGAAGCTATCGAATCCAAGATTCAAAATTATCATGGAATTGTAATAAGAAGTCGTTTTAAAATTGATAAAACATTTCTAGACAAAGCCTTAAACCTTCAATTTATTGCTAGAGTTGGAGCTGGTTTAGAAAGTATTGATTGCGAATATGCAGAAAACAAAGGAATTCACTTAATTGCAGCTCCAGAAGGAAATAGAAATGCCGTTGGAGAACATGCCTTAGGAATGATTCTATCTTTGTTTAATAACTTAAACCAAGCAAATACTGAAGTCAAAACAGGACAATGGAATCGTGAAGCTAATCGCGGACATGAATTAGATGGTAAAACCATAGGCATTATAGGCTATGGCAACATGGGAAAAGCATTTGCCAAAAAACTAAGAGGTTTTGATGTAGAAGTATTGTGTTATGATATAAAAGAAAATGTTGGAGACGAAAATGCAAAACAAGTTTCTTTAGCAGAATTCCAACAAAAAGTAGAAGTTTTAAGCTTACACACACCTTGGACTCCTACAACGGATAAAATGATAAATGAAACCTTTATTAATTCATTTTCAAAACCATTTTGGATTATTAATACTGCCAGAGGTAAAAATATTGTCACAGCCGACCTAGTAAAAGCTTTACAAGCTAATAAAATTTTAGGAGCTGGCTTAGATGTACTAGAATATGAAAAATTATCTTTTGAGAATTTATTTGATGAAGAAAGCAAGAATAAAGACTTTGAATACCTTAGACAAGCAAATAATGTTTTACTAACACCTCATATTGCAGGTTGGACATTTGAAAGTCATGAAAAATTAGCTCAAACAATAGTAAACAAAATAAAAGCCATTTATTTTACCCCTGAAAAAGAAGAAGATAAAGAAATTCGAGTAACAGGGATAGGAGGCTTCTTTTTTAAATCTGAAAACCCAAAAGAACTTAAAGATTGGTATAAAAATTATTTAGGTTTAAATACAGACGATTACGGTTGTACTTTTTGGTGGAAAGATAAAAAAGGGAATAATTGCAGTACACAATGGAGCCTTTTCAAAAAAGACACAAACTACTTTGAACCATCAACAAAAGAATTCATGCAAAACTTTCGAGTAGCTAACTTAGAAAGTTTAATACAAAAATTACATCAAGAAGGTGTAACAATTATAGGAGAAATGCAGACTTATGAATATGGAAAGTTTGCATGGATACTAGACGGAGAAGGAAACAAAATTGAACTTTGGGAACCGATTGACTCCGCTTTTGAATAGAAAATTAATCAACTAAATATACAAATGGAAACAACAAAAATTGAAACATGGAATAAGCCTAACAATATTCCAGAATTTAAAGTAGAACCTATAATGGTACTTTTTCTAAGCTTTATTACTTGCGGATTATATTTAATTTATTGGAATATAAAAATCGCAGAAGTAGTAAATGCAGTTACAAATAAAGAATTAATTTCTACACCAGTAGCCGTTTTTTCAGGCTGTTGTTTACCTGTTAATCTTTATTTCTATTATATTTTAGGAAAAGAAGGTATGCCGTCTGTTTACAAAATCACAGGAGAGATTGAAAAAGATCAATCTACTTTATTAATCATTTTAGGTTTGTTTTTCCCATTTGCAGCAGCAATGATTGTTCAAGGAGATATTAATAGACTTTACAATAATTAATTACAATTTCAAAATTTGTAAAATATAGAATTTATGGAATAATTGGAGCTATTTTAACTCTGATTATTCCATTATTTATTAGTTTTAATAATCCTAATGACACCTTAGATCACAAGCAATCTTTTTGTCCTTTAAAGATGACTACAGGTTTTCCTTGCCCATCTTGTGGAATTACAAAATCATTGGTTTATACTTATAAAGGGAATATTGAAAAAGCTATTAACTACCATGCTTATGGTCCTTTTGTAATTACTTTTTGTTTCTTTATAATCATTCTTTTTTCTGCAGAGCTAATTACTAAGAAAAAGTATCTAAACAAGTATTTATACAGCAAAAAATTAGCTTACTTTTTAGCTATAACTTTGCTACTATATCATACTTATAGATTGATTCATTTTGTTAAAGACAATACGTTAGATGATATTAAAAAAGAATCTATTTGGTATTAACCCTTAACAACCTCCTTTTTCTTTTCTTTCTAATTCAGCCTGAAACTCCTCCATCACAGGTTTAACAGTGCTTTCAGGAATATCAGAAATTCTTATATACATTAAACCATCAACTGCATTATTAAATAAAGGGTCAACATTAAAAGCTACAACACGTGCGTTTTGCTTAATATATTTCTTAATTAATACAGGTAAACGTAGGTTTCCAGGTTCTACCTCATCAATAATTTTATCAAACTTATTTAAATCTGCTTCAGTTTCATTAAAAACAAAATCTTTATCAGCATCTTTTAGTTTTACTTTATACTCTTTTTTAGGATGAATGTATTGTGCTATATAAGGATCATAATAATGTGATTTCATGAACTCAATCATTAATGATTTTGAAAATTCAGAAAACTGATTACTAATACTAACACCACCTATTAAGAACTTATGTTCTGGATAGCGCAATGTAGTGTGTACAATTCCTTTCCAAAGCAGGAATAAAGGCATTGGTTTTTGTTGATATTCACTAATAATGAAAGCACGTCCCATTTCGATAGATTTACTCATCATATCGTATAATTCTGGCTCAAAACGGAATAAATCATGTAAATAAAAACCATCTACACCATATTTTGGATATATATGAGACCCTAGACCCATTCTATAAGCTCCAGCAATCATTTGGGCTTCTTCATCCCATAAAAACATATGATGATAATACTTATCGTATTTATCTAAATCAATCGATTCATTAGTCCCTTCCCCTACTTCTCTAAAAGTAATTTCTCTTAAACGACCTATTTCATGAAGAATATTTGGAATTTTATCAGCCGTAACTAAGAAAACCTCATAATTTTTACTTTGTAATAATCGACAATCTTCTTCTCTTAAAAATGTAATTTCTTCTAAGATTTGATTATGATTTGCAGGTTTTACAATTTGCTTAGGACTTTTAGGAATTTTTAATGAGGGCGTTGTTATTAATTTACTTTCTTTTTCAAATGCATTAGAAAGCATATATGTTTTCTTTCTTAAGAATTCACCATAAGTATCAATAGAAGTATATTCATTTTGCTCAGCTACAGAAATAGGCTTCCCTATTCTAACTTTAATCACTCTATTTTTTTGTGTTAAAAGCTCACTTGGTAGTTTAGCTGTTCTTAATGTTTCATTTAACTTTGATAAAAAATAAAAAAGTTTACTGTTTTTGGCATGAAAATATATAGGAATTACAGGAACTTCAGCTTTTTTAATAATCTTTATAGCTCCTTCTTCCCAAGGTTTATCAACTACTATTTTGCCATCTTTATAAGTAGAAACTTCTCCTGCTGGAAATACGCCTAATGGTTTTCCATCAGATAAATGCCTTAATGTTTCTTTAATACCTATAAGACTAGATTTTGCATCCTTATGATTTTCAAAAGGATTTACAGGCATTATATAAGGCTTCATAGGAACAATTCTATGAAGTAAAAAGTTGGCAATAATTTTAAAATTTGGTTCTTTTTCAAGCATTAATTTTAAAAGTAAAATACCATCAATTCCACCAAGAGGATGATTAGAAATAGTAATATAAGCTCCGTCTTTAGGTAAACGTTTTAAGTCTTCCTCTGGAATTTCAAACTTAATTTGAAACTCATCTAATATTGCATTTAAAAAATCTAAATCTTTTAAATGTTTATTTCTATCGTAAATTTTGTTGAGAGTAGATATTTTAAGAACCTTCATCAGTAACCATCCTGAAAAAGTCCCTAGAAAACCATATTTATCAGCATTTATAGCCTTAGCTACTTCTTTGGCCGTTACTAATCCCATTTATTTATTTTTTGAGCGAAAAGCAAAGATAACAATTCTAGCCAATATTGAACAAAAAAACTATTCGATTACAGAAAAACTATTCTCGTTTCATTCTTATTTAATGTTAATCTCTTATAAAATAGTTGCAAAATCACAGCGGTTTTTAGTACTTTTGGTCAATATCTAAAAACAGAAAATGAAAATAATCTCTTATAACGTAAACGGAATTAGAGCAGCTATAACTAAAGGCTTTTTAGATTGGTTGCAACAAGCAAATCCAGATGTTATTTGTTTGCAAGAAATTAAGGCTAATGAAGATCAAATTCCTACAGATGATATTACAAAAGCAGGATATCCTTATCAGTATTATTTCTCAGCTCAAAAAAGAGGATATAGTGGTGTAGCCATTTTGTCAAAAACAGAACCTAAGAACATTGTTTTAGGCACAGGAATTGACCACATGGATTTTGAAGGAAGAAATGTAAGAGTAGATTTTGATACTGTTTCTGTAATGAGTTTATACTTACCGTCTGGAACAAATATTGACAGACTAGAACATAAGTTCAAATATATGGACGACTTTCAAAATTACATAAATGATTTAAAGAAAGAAATCCCAAATCTTATTATTTGTGGCGATTATAATATTTGTCATGAAGCAATAGATATTCACGATCCTATTCGTAACGCTAAAGTTTCAGGTTTTTTACCTGAAGAAAGAGCTTGGCTAGATGCTTTTATGAAAAGTGGATTCATTGATACCTTTCGTCATCTAAACAAAGAACCTCATAATTATAGTTGGTGGAGCTATAGAGCAAATGCAAGAAACAATAATAAAGGATGGAGAATTGATTATTGTTTAGCTTCATTACCTTTAAAAGAGAGAATAGAAAGAGCTTTAATTTTACCCGAAGCAAAACATTCAGATCATTGTCCTGTTTTAGTAGAGATTAAATAATCTATACTATTTAAAATTTATTCCTACTGTTCGCATATCTTTTATTTATTAAGATAATAATGTCTTTCATTAGGATTAATTATGAACCTATTAACTTAAATATAAAAACAATTAAAATTATGATAAAGAAAATTGCCCTTGCCATGATAGTTTTAGGATTAACTACTTCATGTGTGTCAAAGAAAATTTACCAAGATTTAGAAAGTAAATATGCCGATTTAAAGAAAGAGCGTAATGCATTAGCTGATGACAAAGAGAGCTTATCAGCGGCAAAGAACCAGTTAGAATTAGACAAAAATAGTTTGCAATCGGAATTAGATAAAGTAAAGGCAGAAAGAGATAAATTAGCAACAGACTATGCTGCAACTAAGAAGAGCTTAGATAATCTAAAATCATCTTATTCCGCTTTAGAAAAAAACAGTAATGATGCTTTAGAAAGCAACATGAAAAAGAATCGTGAATTATTAGCCGAATTAGAAGCAAAACAAAAAACATTAAATGCAGAACAAGAGCGTTTAGATAAATTAAAAGCAGATTTAGAAGCGTCTTCAAACCGATTAGCTGAATTAGAAAAAATGATGGCTGATAAAGATGCTGCAATGAAAAAACTAAAAGAAACTTTATCTAAAGCATTAAATGCATTTGAAGGAAAAGGTTTAACAGTAGAACAACGTAATGGAAAAGTATATGTTTCAATGGAAAACAAACTACTATTTGAATCGGGAAGTTGGACAGTTGGTACTGAAGGAAAAAAAGCAGTAAAAGCATTAGGAGACGTATTAGGTCAAAATCCAGACATTACCGTTTTAATTGAGGGTCATACTGATAATGATAAAATTGTAGGCAGCATAGGTGGCGGAGTAGAAAGCAATTGGGATTTATCTACAAAGAGAGCTACTGCAATTGTTACTATTTTATCTGAGAATAAAGCTATTGATAAAAAGAATTTAACAGCAGCAGGAAGAGGAGAATTTGCTCCTATAGGTTCAAATGAAACTGCTGAAGGAAAAGCAAAAAACAGAAGAATTGAAATTATCTTAACTCCAAAATTAGATGAAATTTCAAAACTAATGAATGAATTATAATTTTTTATATGGAATACAACAAACAGGCTCAAAGTAATATTTTGAGCCTGTTTGTTTTTTAGAAACTTTGTAACTTTGGCTTTTTAAAGAAAAAATAATGAAATACACAATATTACCTAATACAGCTATTAAAATAAGTAAAGTGTGCTTGGGAACCATGACTTTTGGAAATCAAAACACTGAAAACGAAGCACATTCTCAATTAGATTATGCATTAGAAAGAGGTGTTAATTTTATAGACACTGCGGAAATGTACCCTATTGGTGGAAACGAACATATATTTGGAAGTACAGAAAGACATATCGGTTCTTGGATTAAAAAATCAAGAAAACGAAATGATATTATTTTAGCCACAAAAATTGCAGGTCCAAATAGAGGAATGGGATATATTCGTAATCCATTAGATTTTTCTAAAAAAAGCATTACAGAAGCAGTTGAGTTAAGTTTAAAAAATTTACAAACTGACTATATTGATTTGTATCAAATGCATTGGCCTGAACGCATTATGAATATGTTTCAAAAAAGAGGCTTACAAAAAATAGATGCCGATTGGCAATATTCTATTTTAGAAATACTACAGATTTTTGACGGATTAATAAAAGAAGGGAAGATAAAAGCAATAGGTGTTTCAAACGAAAACCCTTATGGTGTAATGCGTTATTTGATTGAAAGTGAAAAGCATGGTTTACCTAAGATTGCAAGTATTCAAAATCCATATTCATTATTAAATAGATTATATGAAGTTGGTTTATCAGAAATTGCAATGCGTGAGAACGTTGGTTTACTTGCCTACTCTCCTCTAGGTTTTGGTGTTCTTACAGGAAAGTATCTAGATGAAATAAAACCAAATTATCGCATGGCTATGTTTCCAAATTTCGTTAGATATACAAATGAGAACTGCCATAAAGCCACAAAATTATATAAGGAGTTAGCCGAATCTAATGGTTTAACTTTAACACAAATGGCTTTAGCTTTTGTCAATCAACAAGACTGTGTTACTTCTACTATTATTGGAGCTACTAATTTAGAACAACTGAAAGATAATATAGACGCTTTTGAAACTTCATTATCAAATGAAATATTAGCTGAAATAGAAAACATTCAGGAGCAAATTCCTAATCCTGCTCCTTAATTTTAACAATAATGATATTTTTTACGTAAATAATTTAACATAAAAGCCTAAAAATCAAGTATTTATACTTGATTTTTTTGTTAAAAAAAAGTTAACTTTGAATAACTTTAAATTTATAATTTATGAAAAAAACATTGACTTTACTTATTTTAAACCTAGCGGCCATTAGTTATGGTCAGCAGAGTTTTGTGCTTGCTGGAGGACAAGCCACGGGATCGGGAGGATCGGTTAGCTACTCTTATGGGCAAATTTTTTATAAAGCCATCAGTGGCTCTAACGGAGAATTGACTCAAGGAGTACAACAAGCAATAGAAATTTATCCTTTATCAACGCCTAGTAGTGCTATCAATATTGATATTACATTGTATCCTAATCCAGCAGTTGCTGAGGCTATTTTGGATTTGAACTTCTCTCAGTTTCAAGAAGAGATGAAGTATGAAGTATTTAGTATAGATGGAAAATTAATTAGAACAGGTTTAATATCATCAAACCAAACAAGCATTGATGTTGATATTTTACCCGCAGCAACTTATTTCCTAAATGTTATGTCTTCAAATAAAATACTTAAAGTATTTAAACTTATTAAAAACAACTAAACAACTACTCAATATGAAAAATAGAATTTTACTTTTTGTATTTTTATTAATAGGTATGTTTTCCTATTCACAATCCCCAGAAGGATTTACTTATCAAGGTGTCGTTAGGGATGCCAGCGATGCTTTAGTGACCAACTCTTCAATAGGAATGAGAATTAGTATTCTACAAACTAGTCCATCAGGTACAGCTATATATGTCGAAACACAAACACCAACTTCAAATATCAATGGTTTAGTGAGTCTAGAAATTGGTTCAGGAACTGTAGTTTCAGGGTCAATAGCAGCGATAGATTGGTCTGCTGGTCCATATTTTATAAAGACTGAAGCTGATCCAACAGGTGGAACGAATTATACAGTTTCTGGTATTAGTCAAATGATGAGTGTACCTTATGCATTGTATGCAGCAAATTCAGCACCAGGTCCACAAGGACCAGCAGGTGCAGATGGTTTAGATGGAGCAACAGGTCCAATGGGACCACAAGGTCCAGCTGGTAATGATGGTTTAGACGGTGCAACAGGTCCAATGGGACCACAAGGTCCAGCTGGTAATGATGGTTTAGATGGCGCAACAGGTCCGATGGGTCCACAAGGACCAGCAGGTGCAGATGGTTTAGATGGAGCAACAGGTCCAATGGGACCACAAGGACCAGCTGGTAATGATGGTTTAGACGGTGCAACAGGTCCGATGGGTCCACAAGGACCAGCAGGTGCAGATGGTTTAGATGGAGCAACAGGTCCAATGGGACCACAAGGACCAGCTGGTAATGATGGTTTAGATGGCGCAACAGGTCCGATGGGACCACAAGGGCCAGCTGGTTTAGACGGTGCAGATGGAGCAACAGGTCCAGTAGGACCACAAGGGCCAGCAGGTAATGATGGTTTAGACGGTGCAACAGGTCCGATGGGTCCACAAGGACCAGCAGGTGCAGATGGTTTAGATGGAGCAACAGGTCCAATGGGACCACAAGGACCAGCTGGTAATGATGGTTTAGATGGCGCAACAGGTCCGATGGGACCACAAGGACCAGCTGGTTTAGACGGTGCAGATGGAGCAACAGGTCCAGTAGGACCACAAGGGCCACAGGGACCAGAAGGACCAGCAGGAACTTACACAGCAGGTTCAGGAATTGATATCACTGGAAGTGTTATTAGCGCAACTGGAGGGTCTTCAATGCCAGAATATGCATACGCTTCTATTGGAAACTCAAGTACTCTTGGTGCACAAACATTAACAGCGATGTTTCCAGCTGCTACTTATGTAAATGGAGTTGTAATGAACGGGTCATCTATTACATTACATGCTAATAAAATGTATGAAGTAACAGTAGCATTCTACATCTATAATGCTACGGGTGGACATACTTATAAGATGAAAGACGCTACAAATAGTGCATATCTTGGTACTGAAATTTATTTTGGACAAGGTGGATCGGATATTTCTTACAACATGTCAATGACCAATTTCTTGTTTAAGCCTTCAACTGATGTTAATTTGGAGCTTGAAAAAACACAAGGTACAAATGTTAATTTGATAGGTAGAATTGTTGTAAAGGAAATTAAATAATTTTAAAGCAGTAATTACAAAGAAAGCTGTCCTAAAAGTCAGAAACTTGTTTGTTTTGAATTTATTTCAGAATCTAAGACAAATTCAGATTGATAAAAATTTACTTTTAGGACAGTCTTTTTTTAAATTCTTTTTTTGTCAAATTCATAAAAATTAGATAATTCATTTATTGTACTTAACTCTAGTTTTTTTACTTGTGTAAGCCTAAACAAAACGATATAGATTATATGTTTTTATTTAGGATTACAACATTGGAACAATTAAAAGACAGTATAAATGCTTTTGAAGTTTATTGTTAAATGAAATATTAGCTGAAAACAGAAAATATTCAGGAACAAGTTCCTAATCTTGTTCCTTAAAAAAACACGTTTTACGTTTTAATATTCAATAAAAAAGGAAGTCCCCAATCAAAATTTGATTGGGGACTTCCTTTTTTATTATAAATTCTGGATTATTTTATCTTTTGGATATTTTACTTTATAACTTATCCTAAATTTCTTTGTTTCATTAGATTTTAAATTGATTTTCCAAGTTAAAACACCTGTTTCTTCATTTACTTTTGCTTTGTCTTTTTCAAGTAATTCAATGATGATTTCTTTATCAGTACTAATTGGGTATTGATCTTTTAATAGCATATCAATACTTTCCTTTTTATTGTTTCTTACTATGATATCATACGTAAATATTTGTTCTTTATATGATGATAAGAACTTTGTCCCTGATTTATCTACAACTTTTTCGCGTTTTATAGAAATCTTTTTATCGCGTCCCATACTTAAGTTTAAGGTGTCGGCTGTTTCGTTTGGATTAATAAATGTTTTACCTACATAGGTTCCTTCAAAGATAATGTTAGCTTCTCCTGGCAATAAATTGAACTTAGAATAATCATTTATTTCTGCTAATAAAAAGGCTTCTTTTTCCATTTTTGGCACTCCATAATATTTATAAGAAGCAGGTAATTTTATCTCTTTTAAGGCAACGCTATGTGCTTTTCCATTAGATAAAATATCATAAGGAACATCAATATCAAAAGAAATATTCAATTGATTTTCTGAAATGGTTGTATAATCTGAAACGGTGGACTCTTTTAACTCATCAGCTTCAGCCTTATATTTTTTATCCATTGATTGTATTACATTCATTGAAGCGTTTAAGTTTCTATTATTGTAACTATAATTTGGATTTCCAAAACGTAAAAACCAAGCTTGTAAAATAGGTGCTATATTGCTCTGATTTGGGTTTCCACTAGAAAGGGTAAGTTTTACTTTTTTCCAATCGATTCCTGTGTTTTGAGTTACTTGTCCTTTGTATAACATATCAATAGGGCTGCTAATGTTTTCTGCTCTTAAATCATAAAACGGTTGCCAAGATGCTCCTTGCGTTAAATAATTAATATCTAAATCAACCGTTCCGGCAAAATCGTTCATAACTTGAAGAATTAATTTTCCTTTTGATGTTTTTTCTTCATTTTTAGTATTGATTTCAAGTTTAGAATTTAGTTTTGACAATTTCTCTTTTAGTTTGCTTTCTTTTTCAGTATATGTGTTTACTAGATTACTTAATTCGGTGCGCTTTGCATTATAATAATCGACTAATTTCATTAATTCAGTTACACTTAAGGTTGAATTAGCTCCAGAAACTTGCTGGTTTTTATCGAGTAATTCAATTGTTTTATTATAAGAAGTGCGTTGATTATACACTTTGTTTATTTCTTTGGTAACTAAATTGATACTGTCTCTTACTTTTTTAATAGCGGGGTTACTTTCGTCTATTTCATATTCTGAAATATAATTTTTAGTAAACTGAACCGATAAAACAGTAGTATTTTTTGGTGCCTTAATTTGAACTGTGCTTTCGTTTAAATAATCTGCTACGTTTTTAATTACTATTTCACTTGTTCCTTTTGGCAAACTAACGGAAGTTGTTTGTGATAATTCAGCACTATTAACATAAACGGTTGCTGCTTTTACTTTTGCTGTTGTAAAAATAGGTTTTTGTGCAAAAAGTGAAACACTTATTAATAGGGTGAGTCCTAATATTATTTTCTTCATAATGTGCAATTTTATTTATAGAGTATTTTTTTATATAAAAGTTGGAAAACAAATTATAGAATACTTGTTATTTTTCAACACTATATCCTTTGTTTTTACCTAATTCAATAATTGATGTTGCAATAGCATTTCCTAAATCGTCTTGTGTTTTTTGCTTTTTCATTTCATTGTCAATGTATTCTTGACGTTTCTTTGCTAAAGTACTTATCTCTTTTTGTATTTTTTCTCTTTCAGCAGATTTTTGGGCAATATAGGCTTTGATTTCTGTTTTATTTTTATCTTTTAATTCCGCAGGTAATTCTTCTTTTTTAATTGTTTCTAATGCTTTTTCATCTTCATTAATTTTGTCTACCAAATCCCAACTATCATTTTTATATACTGTTTTAGATTTACTCACAGAGCGTTCTACATAATTTGCTTTTGATACACTTTCTGCATTAGCATCTTGCATAGCTTGGTTTCTTTTTTTATCAGCTCCTCTTCTACCGTAACTTACATAAGTTTCATTAATTTTCTGATTGTATTGTGTTATTTGATCATCATAAGGTGTGTTAATATATTGCACACGTTGGTTTGAATCTATATTAAAATATTTTCCATTACCTGTTATTGCACCATCTTGCCAAAGTGTACTAATTCCTTCTTGTTTATTACCACAAAAGATTGTATTTACATAAATCTCTTTTTTTAAGGCTTCTTTTATAACTTCTTTATAATTAATACTTCCTTGATTGAAAGGTTCATTACCTGCAATATAAACTAACTTCATGTTTTTGTTTCCGTCTTTCCATGTTAATTTGGTTACCGCATCTTGAATTACAGCACCACAATACTCACTTCCGCCATTTGTACGAAGTGAAAATAGTTTTTCGGAAATTAAATCTAAATCGGTTGTTAAAGGTGCTACTTGTCTTATATAGTTTGCTTCTGATGATAAACCATCGTTACCGTATTCATATAATCCAATTTCAATTTCGGGTGCTTTCCCTTGATATTTTAAAGTAGTTAAAGTGTTCACTATGTTCCATAATCTTGATTTTGCTTGTTCAATTAAACCATCCATACTATTTGAAGTATCTAAAAGTATTGCTACTTGAATTTTATTTTCAGTTGTTCGTTTAATGGTTGTTGTTTCAATTATTGTTTCATTATTAACAAGAGTGTTTGCTTTTGAATTATTGCAACTACCAAAAGTTAATGTTGTTGCTAATAGAGTACTGATGTAAAAGATTTTAGTTTTCATAATTTCCTGTTTTTTTTGATTATTTATTTCAAATGTAGTTTGATAATTATCTCCTTTTTTGGAGACTTGGTGAAAGGTATCTTTGACTTGGTAAACACATTGAAAAATGAATTTTAAAAAAAGTATCTTTACATTATATAATTTAGAGAATAGAAATGCGAAATAATAAAATCATATATATCACTTTTATAATGCTTATACTGTCTTTGGCAACAATGGCCCAAGACACTATCAAGAATAAAAAAATGAATGTTTCTTTATCTAAATCGGTAGAAAAATTAGAGCGCTCTATAGATGCAAATGACGAATACAAAACAGCTAAAAACTATGAAGATTTGGCTTTAGTATATCAAAAAAGAGGAGAATTAGCTAAAGCGGAAGCATTTTATAAAAAAGCACTAGATGGTTTTTCTAAATTAAAAAAAGTAGACGATAAAATGAGGGTAACTCGTTCTATTGCTCAAGTACAAGAAAAACAAAATAAAACTATTCCAGCCATTCAAAATTACAACAATGCTGGGCGTATTGCTAATGATGAAACTTCTCAACAATTAAATTATAATGATGCTAATCGATTACGAAATCAAAGTAATCCTAGAGCGCAATCTGATTATATTAATTCTAACATTCAAATATTAGAAGAAAAGTCAAAAGACAAATTTGTAAAAGAATCTAATAAAGAGGATGTTAATGAAGAAGTAGCTAAGGCTTATGTTCAAAAAGCCGAAGTGAATTTATCAAATGCAGAAGCAGAAGAAGCAATTGAAAGCTATACAACTGCATTAGATTATATAGAAGATAAGCCTGAAGCGATAAAAATAAAGAATAAGATTGCTGCTGTTTATTCTAATGAAAATCAATTTGATAAAGCGTTAGAAATTAATCTAAAGGTATTAGAAGAAGCTAAAAGAAATAATGATTTTGAAACAGAAATAAAACAATTACAACTATTAGCTGATATCTATTTTAAAGCTAAAAATCCTGATGAAGCCATTACTTCTTTAAAGGAATCTTATGCTTTAGCTAGTGAGAAAGGAAATTCTAAAGAAGTAAAAAATAGTTTGAAATTATTATTAGAGTATTACAAATTAAATGGGAAAGACAAAGAAAGTCTTTTACTATATGACGATTTTTTAACCCATTTTGATAAAATTATAGCTTCTGATAGTTCTCTAATTGATGATAAGGTTTTTCAAATTTCGGAAAAGAAAATTCTACAATTAGAAAAAGAAAAGGCTTTGAAAGATGAATTAATTTCTAAAAAAAACACCTTTAATTACTTCTTAATAGGTTCGTTAGCATTACTTTTCATTTTTCTCGCCTTAATCGTAAAAGCCTTATATTCTATTAAAACTAAGAATAAAAAAATAGCATTACAGTCGTTACGTAGAGAGATGAATCCTCATTTTATTTTTAATAGCTTAAATAGTGTGAACCAATTTATTTCGGAAAACAAGGAGCTTGAAGCTAATAAATATTTGACTTCTTATTCTAATTTAATGCGTAACATGATGGAAAACTCTAATAAGGATTTTATAAGTTTGAGTAACGAGATTGAGCAATTAAAAAAGTATTTAGATTTGGAACATCTTCGTTTTCAAGATAAATTTGAATTCCAAGTTATAGTGGATGAAAACCTAGATAGTGAAACTGTTTTTATTCCTAATATGATTTTGCAACCACATCTTGAAAATGCTATTTGGCACGGACTAAGGTACAAAGAAGGTAAAGGGTATTTAGTTTTAAAATTTGAATTAAAACAAAAAGACGTTTTAATAACTATTGATGATGATGGAATAGGTTTAACTCAAAGTAAAAATTTAAAAACAGCAAATCAAAAAGTACATCAATCTAGAGGAATGACTAATACTCTAGAACGTATAAAATTGTTAAATGAATTGTATAAAATGCAGGTTACATTTAAAATAACGGAAAAAGAAAAGCCTAGAACAGGCACAACTGTGCAACTAGTAGTTCCTTTACTTGATAAAATATGAATGGTATACAAAAAATAAAAAGTGTAATTGTAGAAGATGAAGCTGCTGCAAGGGAAGTGTTAAAGAATTATCTTAAAAAATATTGCCCTCAGATAGATGTGATTGGCGAAGCTTCTAATATAAAGGAAGCTGTTCCTTTGTTACATGAAACTCAACCTCAATTGGTTTTTTTAGATGTAGAAATGCCTTTTGGGAATGCTTTTGATGTTTTAGAAGCTTGTAAAGATTTGCAATTTGAAACCATTTTCGTAACTGCTTTTTCAGAATATTCTTTAAAGGCTTTAAATCAAAGTGCTGCTTATTATTTGCTAAAGCCTATAAGTATTGAAGAATTAATTATTGCTGTAAACAAGGTGCAACAACAATTATTGAATCATGATTTACTAAATAGAAATAAAATAATTGTAGAAAATTTCAAAGAGCCTAAACACGAAAAACAGCAGGTTATTTTACCTACACTAGAGGGTTTTGAAGTGGTGATGATGAAAGACATTGTTAGGTTAAAGGGCAATGGAAATTTTACCGATTTATTTTTAGTAGATGGTTCTAAAAAAATGGTTTGTCGGTTTTTAAAACATTTTTCTGAGATTTTACCTTTACCGTTTATAAGGGTTCATAAATCGCATATTATTAATATTAGTTTCGTGAAATCTTACAATAAAGGAGGTTTTATTACTTTACAGGATGAAGCTGAAATTGAGGTTTCAAACACGTATAAAGAAGAGTTTTTGAATAAATTTAGATAATACGTTTATTTTATTCTGAACAAATTACGATTATTTTCTAATTGCATACTATTTAAATACATTGTGCAAGCTTCCCTAAAAACAGGAAGGCTTACACAAACTATTCCTATGCACATTCCGGACAAATTCCAGACAACATAAAATTCATTTCTCTTACTATATAATCTTCTGATAGTTTGAATATTGGCTTTACATCTACTAAACAAATTACCTTGTGACAGGATTCACAATTAAAATGCAAATGACTATGATAGTGCTTTTCAGGAGTGCATTTTATACAAGCAGCATACTTCACTACACCATCTATGGTTGAAGTTTTATGTATAAGCCCTTCTTCGTACAACCTGTCCAAAACCCTATAAATAGTTACTCTGTCACATAAGCCACTTAAATGCTGTTGTATCTCTGAATGTGAAAGTGCCTTATCTGACTGTTCTATTAAATTTAAAATCTCGGTTTTTGCTATCGTATTTCTCGGTTTTGCCATATTTATTTATTTCATATAACGCAACTATGTTGCATTATGATAAATTGCTTTATATTTGCAACATTATTGCATTAGCAAATTTAATAAAAATAACTGTAATACCTCATAAAATATGATTACAACAAAAAACCTCTCCAAAAAATACGGTGATTTTACTGCATTGAATAACTTAAACCTCCACATAAACTCAGGTGAGATTTATTGTTTGTTGGGTGCCAATGGAGCTGGAAAATCAACTACCATAAACCTATTGTTGAATTATATCAATCCATCCTCTGGTGAAGCTTCTATAAATGGTAAGGATGTGCAGAAGCACAGTCTTGAAACCAAAAAATACATAGCCTACATTCCAGAGAACCTCATGCTCTACCCGAATCTTACGGCTATGGAGAATCTGGATTACTTCTCGGGAATAGCGGGCATAACACTTCACAACAATACACTTAGCGAACTGCTTACCAAGGCTGGTCTTCAGGCAGATGCTCATAACAAGCCTACAACTGCCTTTTCTAAAGGAATGCGACAGAAAGTAGGAATAGCCATTGCATTGGCCAAACAAGCCAAAGCGTTGTTGTTGGACGAGCCTACCTCTGGATTGGACCCACAAGCGAGTAATGAATTCGGGCAATTGCTTTTACAGCTTCAAAAAGAAGGTGTTGCCATTTTGATGGCCACGCACGACTTATTTCGGGCAAAAGAAATTGCTACCCATATAGGTATTATGAAAGCGGGAATACTGGAACACGAATTCAAAGCCGAAGAAATTTCCCTACAGAAATTGGAAGAAGTGTATTTGCAAACCATGAATTATAAAGAATTGCGCCATGATTAGAAAGACACTACAAAAAGAACTCAAAGAATTATTTCGTGACGGACGTATCCGTATCACAGGTATTATTGTTTTTGTACTATTGGGAACGGCTGTCTGGATAAGCAGTAGTCAGTATCAACAAGCCAAAGAAAACTTCGAGATATTTACAACCTCCGAACGGGGTATCTGGAAAAACCAGGGAGAAAAAAATCCGCATTCTGCGGCACACTATGGTACTTATGCCTTTAAACCAGAATATCCATTGGGACTTCTGGATAAAGGCATTGATAAATATACCGGAACTTCTATCTTCATTGAAGCACATAAACGCAACGAAGCTCAATACAGCCCTATTGCAGACCAAACTGGGTTGGCGCGCTTTGGAGAACTAACTCCCGATTTTATACTGCTGTTTATAATTCCCTTACTCATCATTCTTATGGGGTACAACAGCTACACTAAGGAGAAGGAACAAGGAACAATTTTATTATTAAAAAGTCAAGGGGTAAAAAAACATAAATTACTTCTGGGAAAATGGTTATCACTCTTTTTGCCCATTGCAGCTATTTCCCTACTGCTTTTTCTAATAGCAGGTATTTTTCTTTCTAACACCAAAGAACTGGAAAATTTTAGTTGGACTTCCTTAGTAATCCTTTTACTGGTGTATTGGGGGTATTATATTGTTTTTATCAACCTTACGCTGTTTGTTTCCAGAATATCCCAAAAGTCCGCTATTTCATTAGTAAGCATGTTAGGTGTGTGGATCGTGTCGTGTTTATTGATACCGAAACTGGCAAGTAACATTTCCGATGCCCAATATCCGTATCCAACCCGACAACAATTTGCTACCGCTATACAAAAGGATAAGGAAGAAGGTCTTGACGGTCACAACCCTTGGAGCGAAGCCGCCAAACAACTTGAGAAAGAAACCCTTGCCAAATATAATGTAGACAGCCTGCATCAATTACCTTTTAATTATGATGGGTATCGAATGCAAAAAGGTGAAGAACACGAGTCGAAGGTTTATAGGAAACATTATCAAAAATTGAGACAACAGTTTGCTCATCAAACCGCAACCTATAGATCGTTATCTGTTTTGTCACCGTTTTTGCCTACTAGGTTTCTTTCTATGGGCGTTGCTCGCACCGATTATTATTCGCACTGGGATTTTGAGGATAAGGTTGAGGATTACCGACTTACCAAAGTTCGTTTTCTGAATGAATACTTTGCCGAGAACTCAACCTACGGTGATTGGGGATTTCTCGCCGATACGCAACTATGGGAAAAGTTGCCGGAGTTTGAATACCAATACCAACCTCTTAAAAACGTAATGGTACAGCAACAATCATCACTAATCATACTTGGCGGATGGTTGTTGGCAACCTTTCTCTTACTGTTCAATTTCAAAAATAAAATTTAACATGTTCACATATAATTTCAAATATGAGATAAAGCTGCTCTTTAGAAATCGTTGGGTACAATTTCTTACGATACTCCTGCTGCTTTTGTTCGTTTTTGCCAGCTATAACGGTAAACAGCGTGTCAATAAAAGAATGTCGGATATAGAGGCTGCACAAACTACGGTTAAAACCTCCGATACCGAGACCTTGGCTACCCTTGAAGCGCTTGAAAAAGGTGAAGACCTTGGGTTGAGCCCATGGGTAACCCCACAAAATCCGATGAACATTGGCAATATGAACGCTAGGGTTGTGGCTATGCCTGCCAATGACATGGCTTTTATGGCCACTGGACAGAGCGATATCTATACCCACTATATCAAGCCTACGGTTTTTGGCGATGATTACGCTCTCAATGTTTCAGAAATGTCAAGCCCCATACAATTATTGTTTGGAAGTTTTGACCTCGTCTTTGTTGTGATTTACCTATTACCCTTAATTATCATAGCATTTTCTTTCAATATCCTATCAGAAGAGCGAGAACGGGGCTCGCTCCGTCTATTGGCATCACAACCTATTTCCATTCATAAATGGGTACTTCAAAAACTAGGAATAAGACTATTATGGATGGTTTTGATTATCATACTGGTTACCGTTATTGTTTTCTTGCTCAACCAAATAGGTTCATTTAGTGGCTTTCTACTATTCGTTTTGGCGTGTAGTGTATACATGCTCTTTTGGTTCTCCTTAGCATTTATGGTAAATATCATCATTGGTAAATCGGCACAAAATGCATTTGCATTGCTCGGGTTTTGGATTGTTTTGGTTTTGCTAGTGCCTTCAGCTATCAATCAGTTGAGTGATACCTTATACCCTATTCCACCGAGAAGTTATCTTGTTAATGAAGTTCGTGAACTAAAGGCAGAAGCTACCAAAAAACAGGATGAGATATTGGATAATTTTCTTCGTGACCATCCGGAATATGCTTCACAAAACAGTGAACAATCGCACAGCTTTTGGCATAATTATATGGCTTCCCAAGATTTGGTAAAAGAGCAATTACAGCCTCTTTTATCTAACTATGAAAAAAACCTTTCCCTAAGACACCAATGGGTAGATAACCTACAATGGCTTTCTCCTGCTATTTTGGTTCAACAAACGCTCATAGACCGAGCGGGTACTTCGAAAACCGACTATGAAAACTATTGGAGCCAAGCAACACAGTTTTCTGAGGAGTGGAAAAGTTATTTTATGCCATTGCTGTACAGTGACCAAACTTTTACGGCTTCGCATTTTAAGCAGTTGCCAGAGTTCGAATATAAGGTTCGCAAATACGATGGTATTTCCACAAGAATATGGGGTGTATTGGTACTTATAACTTTGGTTTTAGGTTTTACCTTTTTGAAGTATAAACTGTCCAAAAACAGAAATGAAATCATATTATAAATAATACTTTTTTTAATCATACGAATGAACAGAATATTATATCTATGGGTCAGTCTATTATTTATGGCTTTTACCCAAAATACAAACGCACAGCACAAACTACAAGGAAAGGTAATGGATGCTAATGGCAAATACCCTTTACATGAAGTTGCCGTGATGGTCGAAAATACAATATTGGGAACAAATACCGATGCCCAAGGGAATTTTGAAATACCCAATGTTAGTTTTCCTTTAAACTTAAAAATATCTCATGTTGGGTATGAAACTATTACCCTCTCTCTTAAAGAAGCTCCTAAGGATTTTGTCGTAAGGCTTACTGAGCAGCCTCACGAACTGGAAGAAATTGTAGTGGTTTCTTTTGAAGGGAGTAAAAAACTCAAGGAAACGCCTGCCGCTATAAGCAGTATTGGGCAGAGGGATATAAACCGCTATAATTTAACAAGTCCGCAACAAGCCCTCAATACATTACCGGGCATTAAGTTAGAATCGACCACTTTAGGACGTTATTCACTTAAAATACGAGGTGGTAACTTGGGGGCTATCGGACATGCTGATGGCTATAAAACCTATTGGAACGGTATCCCCATCAGTCTGGCAACTGGAAATATTCCGTTGGGTCAATTGGATTTTGGGAGCATTGGAAGCATGAACATTGTTCGTGGCCCATCGGGTAGTATCTACGGTGCCGGTTTAAGCGGTGTAGCACTTTTGGAAAACAGAAAACCCCTATACAAGCAAACAAGTTTTCAAACCGATTTCTTGGGAGCTAGTTATGGTACTTATCGTTATGGGGCAACTTTTGCAACGAGCGGGCAAAATAGCGATTTGCATTTGCAATATTCAAAACTTCATACTGATGGTTATCGTAATGAAGCGGCCTCGGACAATGAATTCATCAACTTAAATGCACGTTTTTTTCCTAGTGAAAAGCAAAGTCTTTCCTTGATTACCCAATACGTAGACCGTAGCTATGGTATTCCTGGAAATCTATCGGCTGAGCAAATAGTCGAAAATCCTAGGCAATCCACTTTTTCTCGTGAATTGGATAATGGATTAAGAGGCAAAAGCCTATTGGTGGGTGCTGGTCATACCTATCGCTTTAACAATCGTTGGGAAAACAGCACTTCTTTCAGCTATCAGGTCTATGAGGGTGACTTTTTGATAGGGAATGACTTTTTTATGGTAGCAGACAGGAGTATTACCACAGCTTTTTCTGCAAGAACGGCTACAACGTATCGTTTTGATGGTTTTTTTGGGAAGGAAAACTGTCTTGTTTTTGGCGGTGAATACACTCGTGGAATCAATGATGTCAATGAGTTTAGTAACGGATTTCAAAGTCCCATCATTAGTGCAAGGACTTCTACAGACCGTTCTTTTTTGGGATTTAGCCAATTAGAGATGGAATTGCCTGAAGACTTTACCCTTACACTGGGAGCCAGCTACAATAATTTCCGATTGGATTTTGAGGAGCGTTTGGTTGAACTGGACAATCCGCGTTTCTCAAAGGAAGTGAACGATTTTTCTCCCCGAATAGCTTTAACTAAAAAAATAAATGATGCGTTTTTTGTGTATGCGAACATTAGTAAAGGATTTAGTCCTCCACCTAGGGGTGCCTTCGACAACAATGGAACCCAGTTGAACTTCGACCTCGAATCGACCAAAGGATGGAACAAAGAGTTAGGGATTAGGGGAACAACTTTCAAGAACCGTTTATCATTTGATGCGGTATTTTATAGGTTGGACGTAAAAGATGTTATCCTTCCTCGCATTGCAAGTAATATAGGGGGTGTTGAACTTGTTATGAACGAAAACGCTGGAGCCATAGTCCGACAAGGTATAGAACTAAGAACTGAATATTTCTTGGTAAAAAATTCTCAACAGTTTTTATCGCGAGCCAGTGTATTTGGTAGTTACACTTACATGGATCATAAGTTTGAGACCTATAATACGGTAGAGATCAATGAAAATGGAGAGACTAATGAAATAAACTTTGATGAAAAAAATATTCCTGGGATTCACCCGCATACGTTGGTGGTAGGAACGGATATAGTGACCAAACTAGGACTTTATTTTAACGGTACATTTTCCTACTATGATAAAGTTTATCTAAACAATGCTAATACGATAACCGACAATCCTTACCGATTGTTCGATGCTAAACTTGGTTTTAAAAAGACCTTAACAAAAGATTTCTTTTTTGATGTGTTTGCAGGGGGCAATAATATCTTGGGCGATACATATAGTGCGACTCATCAGTACAATTCGTCTTTCGGGGCATATTACGACCCAGCTCCTGGTAGAAACTTCTATTCTGGAGCTAGTTTAAGGTACATTTTTTAATCGATAAGGAAAGATGGCGTTTACATTTGCGCTCTACCTAAACTGCTAGTTATTTAAAATTAAGTACTGTAAAATCGTTTTTCCATAATTCTAAGATATATATTTTAAAACAGTCTTAAAATTTATATCTGAGTAAGGATATATCAGTCTTTGACCCGAGCGATAGTGAACTGACAAAGCCATATATCGAAACATTTTACAGTACTAAAAGAAGATACAAACCATTAAATAATTTAACTATTTTAGAGTGTTAAAAAATAATTAACCACAATTTAAAAATAGTGGCTTAACGTTTATAAGAATTGTCTTCTTTTTCTAAGAATTATAGTATAGTTACAGATAATGAGAAAAATAGTTGTATTTTATATAGAGTAAGGCGATCATCACTAATGATTGACGGTAATCCTAAAACCATATGCGAAAAAGAAAATTTGTCCGACATTTTGTTGTAAATCCATGTTATAGCCTTGGAAAACAGCAAAACAGTAGAAGGGTATTTTACTTTGAAGCGATAATTTCCTTATTTTTATAGTTTTGTAATATTATTAGATACTACGGAATTAAGGTTTCAAACACGTATAAAAAAGAGTTTTTTGAATACATTTAAATAATTATAGTTAAAATGAATAAATACATCACAAAAGAGCAAATAAATGAATTTTACACAGAAGGTTTTGTGAAACTGACTAGTTGTCTATCACAAGAATTACTCTATAAACTAAATCTTTTTTTTGATGAAGTTATTGCCGATAAAAATGATCATCAAAAGGTAACAATTACAGTTGATGATAAAAAATTTATTACAAATCTTGAATTATTGTGTTATAAAAACAATTTAGCTTGCTTAGAATTGTTGGGAAATCCTTTTTTGTTAGAAATTGCGCAAGCTATATGTGGTGATGATTTTTTTGCCATTCAGGAATTTGCTGTACTTAAGAATTTAGGAGATAATTTACCTGTTTTATGGCATCAAGACATGATGCATAAAAGAACTGGAAATTGTTTTACTGTAGGTATTTATATTGACAATGCTAATTTAAACGATGGTGCTTTAAGGGTTATTCCTAAAAGTCATTTAAGTAATAAAAACATATGTGATTTAGCAAAAGAAGATTTTATTGAAGTTCCTATGCAACCTGGTGATATCCTTATTCATGATATGATGTTAGCACACAGTTCGGAACCTTTGCAGAAGAACCAAAAAAGAAGGGTGATTTATTTTGAATTTTTATCTGCTAAACAAGTAGAAGTTGAAAATATCTACACAAAAGAGCTTGTTGAAAACAGAACAAAGTTATTAGCTCTTGCTATGAGCTATTATAAATTACAAAATCCTTTATCAGAGCAATTTGATTGGAAAAAAAATGATTTTAAATATTGTGAAACAGAAAAAGAAATACGAGTTCTTTTAAATGAAGTATATTCTATTCCTATAAAAGCAAAACCTTCAAATTATTGTTTTGAATTTTAAAACTTACAACATTTTTTTATCTTCTTTTTCATAAAAAGCGTCAATAGAAAGTTTTTCTTGTTGAGATGCCATAACAGCTAACTCATCACAACGTTCGTTTTGTGGATGATTATTATGTCCTTTTACCCATTTAAAATCTACTTGATGCTTACGATAGGATTTTAAAAAACGTATCCATAAATCTGGATTTTTTTTATCCTTAAAAGATATTTTTTCCCATTGAAAAACCCATCTTTTCTCTACAGCATCAACTACATATTTGGAATCGGAAACCACTAATACTTTCGTTTTTGATTTTTTAAGTTTTTCTAAACCAACAATAACAGCTAATAATTCCATTCTGTTATTAGTTGACAATCGAAATCCTTCATAAAATTCTTTTTTATAAGGAGTTCCAACCATTTCCATGACAACACCATAACCAGCTGGTCCCGGGTTACCTTTTGCAGCACCATCTGTATATATATGGACTTCGTACATTTAAAATTATGAGTTATTAGATATAAATTTTTCTATTACTTCAGGAAAATATTGATGTTCCAATTCTTGTACCTTTTTCGCAACATCTTCTGGAGTTATACAATCTTCAATATTGACACTTTTTTGAAAAATAAATTCTCCTTCGTCATAATTTCCATTTACATAATGAATTGTTATTCCTGTCTCTATTTCTTTATTATCCAAAACTGCCTTATGAACATGCATTCCATACATTCCTTTTCCTCCATAGTTCGGCAATAACGCTGGATGAATATTAATCACTCTCTGAGGATAAAAATTAATTATCTCCTCTGGAAATTTTAATAAAAACCCAGCTAAAACAATTAAATTTGGTTGAATCTCATCTAGTTTTTCTAAAACAGTTCCATCATTAAGCTCTACTTTATTAAACACCACTCCTTGTATATCATGATGTTTTGCCTTTTCCAAAACTTTGGCATGAGGATTGTTTGTAAAGATAGCGACTACGTTCCCAAGACTCGATTTTTTGAAATGTAATATTATCTTTTCGGCATTAGAACCATTACCAGAAGCGAATAGTACTATTTTTTGCATTATCCTGTAATTTTAATTACACAAAAAAAAGAATAATAATTGGTAAAAAATAGAAAAACAGAGTCTTTATTAATTATTTTTTTTAATTTCGTAGTCTTATTTAGTAACAAAAATGTTGTTTTAAAATAAAGTTTTTTATTTTTGCCAACAAATTAAATTAAAAATTAGAGATTATGTCAGACATTGCATCAAGAGTAAAAGCGATTATCGTAGACAAATTAGGTGTTGACGAAAATGAAGTTGTAATTGAAGCTAGCTTCACTAACGATTTAGGAGCTGATTCATTAGACACTGTTGAGTTAATTATGGAGTTCGAAAAAGAATTTGACATTCAAATTCCAGATGATCAAGCTGAAAACATTGCTACTGTAGGTCAAGCTATTTCTTACATCGAAGAAGCTAAGAAATAATATTTTAAGTACCCATAAGTTTTATTCTTATGGGTCTTTTAATTATTTTTTATTTCTTGTTTTTAGAATCTTTTACTTGATTGCCTCTTAAATAGTTACAATACTATTTCAAAAGGTAAAATGTTTAGGATGAGTTTTGTAATTATATTTGTTTATATTTATATCAAAATTTATTCATTTTGTAGAAAACATTGATTGTATTACAATCATAAAATAAAAACTATGTAATACCCATTGTTTCTTTTAGTTTTCATTAAAAGCACTTTGGGTTTTTTTATATAATTAAAAAATTTTTATATGCAATTAAAGCGTGTTGTTGTAACTGGTCTAGGAGCATTAACCCCAATAGGGAATAATGTAGAAGAATACTGGAATGGTTTAATCGAAGGAAAAAGTGGAGCTGCACCTATTACCTATTACGATACAGAAAAACATAAAACCAAATTTGCTTGTCAGGTTAAAAACTTCAATATTGAAGATTTTATAGACCGAAAAGAATCTAGACGTTTAGATAAATTTGCTCAGTACGCTGTCGTTGCTAGTGACGAAGCTATAAAAGACGCTGGAATAACTCACGAAAATGTTAACAAACATAGAGTTGGTGTTATTTGGGGTGCAGGAATTGGAGGATTAGAAACTTTCCAAGAAGAAGTGCTATACTATGCAAAAGGCGATGGCACTCCTAAATTCAACCCTTTCTTTATCCCAAAAATGATTGCAGATATTGCTCCTGCTCATATTTCTATGAGAAATGGATTCATGGGACCAAATTACACAACTGTTTCTGCTTGTGCTTCTTCTGCTAACGCATTAATTGATGCATTCAATTACATTCGTTTAGGAATGTGTGATGTAATTATTTCTGGTGGATCAGAAGCGGCTGTTACTATTGCTGGAATGGGAGGATTTAACTCTATGCATGCTTTATCAACAAGAAACGAAAGTCCTGAAACAGCTTCAAGACCTTTTGATGCTACTCGTGATGGATTCGTACTTGGAGAAGGAGCTGGAGCATTAGTCCTTGAAGAATATGAACACGCAAAAGCACGTGGTGCAAAAATATATTGTGAAATTGGTGGTGGTGGAATGTCATCAGATGCTTATCATTTAACAGCTCCACATCCTGAAGGATTAGGTGTAATTGCTGTAATGGAAAATACACTACGTGACGCTGGGATGAATCCAGAAGATGTTCAACATATCAATACACACGGAACATCAACTCCTTTAGGTGATGTTGCAGAATTAAAAGCAATAAGTGCTGTTTTTGGCGATCATGCTAAAAACATTAACATCAATTCTACTAAATCTATGACAGGTCATCTTCTAGGTGCTGCTGGAGGAATTGAAGCCATTGCTTCTATCTTAGCTATTAAAAATGGTATTATTCCTCCAACAATTAATCACACAACTGTTGATGAAAACATTAATCCAGAACTTAACTTAACTTTAAACAAAGCTCAAAAGAGAGAAATTAAAGTTGCAATGAGTAACACTTTTGGATTTGGTGGTCATAATGCATGTGTGTTGTTTAAAAAATTAGAAGAATAATCTATAATGCGTAAGTTTTTAAAAAAAATAATAAGAAATTCCCGTTCTCAAGAAGACGGGATTTTTTTTGACAAACTTTGCAAAATACTTGGATTTAAACCATTAAATATTATTTTTTATACTAAAGCTTTTACACATCGCTCAACAAATAAATTAGATAAAACTGGAAATCCTTTTAACTATGAACGTTTAGAGTTTTTAGGTGATGCAATGTTAGGTAGTGTTATTGCTGCTCATTTATACAATGAGGTTCCTACAGGAGATGAAGGTTATCTTACCAAAATGCGATCAAAAATAGTAAGTAGAGAGCATTTGAATGAGTTAGGTAGAGATTTAAACTTAATTCAATTTATTGAAAGTAAAGCGAATCCTCTTCATTTTGGAGAGAATATACATGGTAATATTTTTGAAGCTTTTATTGGTGCTATTTATCTTGATAGAGGCTATTCTTATTGTGAAAAATTCATTCATAATAAGGTAATTGATTCTTATGTAGACATTCCAAAACTTGAGGGAAAAGTTATTAGCTATAAAAGTTTAGTTATTGAATGGTGTCAAAAAGAAAAGAAACAATTCTTTTTTGATGTTTTTGATGATACTGGTGTTGAAGATCAAAAATATTTTGGTGTAAAATTAATTATTGATCAAAAAATAATAGGAAAAGGAAGAGCTACATCAAAGAAAAAAGCTGAAGAAAAAGCTGCAAAAAGAGCATATTTTGCTCTTCAAGAAAAAATTGATAAAAAATAATCCTTAAAGTTATAAACTAAAACGTTTTCGAAATAAAACATTTGTTAACTTCTTTATAAACAATACTTTTTATACTATTTTAAAATAGTATATTTACAGCATATTTATACAAAATGGCCATTCATAAAATTCAAATAAATGACTTTATTTCGACAGATTATGAGCTTATCGCCATCCACACTACTATTGAGGATTATCGTTTAGCTTATTTCATTAATCAAGCGTTACAAATTCAATTGAGCAAAAGCGACTCAAATATTGAAATCAAATCAAAAGAAGGAAAAAGTTTATTTAGTCATTTTATTTATGATGACGAAGTAAATGATATTGTATGGAATTTATTAGAAAATAAAACAACTCTTATCCCTTCAGAGCAAAAAATAACTGGTATTTTTGATTCTATAGATATTACAACATATATGCTACCAGAGTTAAAAAAAGCCGAATTTATATTAAAAATAGAGAATATTGAAGGTGCTTTTTCTTTGGAAGATATTTTACAATCTATTTTGAAAACGAACCAAATTTCAACAGGTTATATTGTTGATCAAACTAAACTTAAATCTAAAAATAATTTAATTTTTTAATTAAAATGCCGACAAATAAAAAAACTAAAATTGTTGCTACCTTAGGACCAGCATGTAGCACAAAAGAAATAATAAAAGGAATGATTGATGCTGGTGTAAATGTTTTTAGAATTAATTTTTCTCATGCAGACTATGAAGATGTAAAAGAAAGAATTAACATCATCAGGGAACTAAACAATGATTTTGGATATACTACTTCTATTTTAGCAGATTTACAAGGTCCTAAATTACGAGTAGGTGTAATGAAAGAAGATGTAGTAGTATCAAAAGGTGATATAATTACTTTTACAACGGCAGAAGATATTCTTGGAACTGCTGAAAAAGTGTACATGAACTACAAAGAATTTCCAAGAGATGTTAATGCAGGTGAACGCATTTTACTTGATGATGGAAAACTTATTTTTGAAGTTTTAAAAACCGATAAAGAAACTGAAGTAGAAGCAATTGTAGTACAAGGTGGTCCATTAAAATCTAAAAAAGGAGTTAATCTGCCTAATACTAAAGTGTCTTTACCAGCACTAACAAAAAAAGATATTAAAGACGCTATTTTTGCTATAGAATGTAAAGTAGATTGGTTAGCATTATCTTTTGTTCGTACTCCAAAAGACCTTGAAGAGCTACAAGATTTAATTGCTAAACATTCGGATCATAAAATTCCTATTATAGCAAAGATTGAAAAACCTGAAGCTGTTGAAAATATTGATAAAATTGTTGCTTTTTGTGATGGTTTAATGGTTGCTAGAGGAGATTTAGGTGTTGAAATTCCTGCTGAACAAGTTCCTTTAATTCAAAAGAAATTAATTCATAGAGCAAAAACAGCTAGAATCCCTGTAATTGTTGCAACACAAATGATGGAAACGATGATTACGAGTTTAACTCCTACAAGAGCAGAAGTAAATGATGTAGCAAATTCTGTAATGGATGGTGCAGATGCAGTAATGCTTTCAGGTGAAACATCTGTTGGTAATTATCCTGTACAAGTAATTGAAACCATGACTCGTATTATTGAGAGTGTGGAAGATTCACCTCTTATTAAAGTTCCTTTAAATGCTCCTCATGTAAGAACAAATCGTTTTATAACGAAGTCTATATGCTATCATGCTGCAATAATGGCTGATGATATTAATGCAAAAGCTATAACTACTCTTACGAATAGTGGTTATACTGCATTTCAAATTTCGGCTTGGAGACCAAAATCACATATTTTAGTTTTCACATCAAACAAACGAATTCTAACACAATTAAACTTGCTTTGGGGTGTGAGAGCATATTACTATGACAAATTTGTTAGCACAGATGATACTATTGACGATGTTAATCAAATTTGTTTAGAAAAAGGCTATGTAAAAACAGGAGATATGATTATAAATCTTGCTGCAATGCCTATTGTAAAAAAAGGAATGGTAAATACTCTTCGTGTTTCAGAAATTGAATAATTTTTCTTTATTTTTGATAAAAATTTAACCCATATGAATTTAAAATCTAAAAATCCTTTTTTAGGATCAAAGTCATTCAATAACACTTCAAGAGAAGCTAATGAAACAGTTATTAGCTATGAAGATACTATGACAGTGAATGGAGCTATAAACAAAAGTTTCATTTTATTAGCTGCTTTACTTACTTCTGCTTGTATTAGCTGGTGGATGGCATTTAATGGTTATAATCCGATGCTTTTCACAATTGGTGGAGCTATAATTGGATTTATATTAGTTCTGATTGCTTCTTTTAAACCTTCTACTTCTCCATGGGTTGCTCCTGGATATGCTTTATTTGAAGGTTTATTTATAGGTGGAATTTCTGCTTATTTTGAAGCTGCTTATCCAGGAGTAGTTATTCAGGCTGTTAGTTGTACTTTTATAACATTTATTGTGTGTTTTGCATTGTATAAATATAAAATTGTAAAAGTTACTGAAAAATTCAAATCTATTGTAATTGCAGCAACATTAGCCATTTTCACATACTATCTGTTATCATGGGTTTTATCTTTATTTATTAATTTTGAACCTATACATAGAGGGAATTCTTTAATGAGTATTGGTATTAGTGTATTTGTTATTATTATTGCAGCTTTAAATTTATTTTTAGATTTTGACCAAATTGAAGATGGTGCAGAAAAGCAAATGCCTAAATATATGGAATGGTTCAGCGCAATGGGCTTAATGATAACCTTAGTATGGTTATATGTTGAGTTCTTACGTTTACTAGCAAAATTATCTAGTAGAGATTAATCTTCACTTAAAATATAATTAAAGCAATCCAAAAGGGTTGCTTTTTTTTAAACCAATAAAAAAATTTATACATTTGAATTAAAATTAAAACATAAAAAAATGAAAAAAATCTATTTAGCAATAGCTATTCTTGCTTTAACATTACAAACTTCATGTAAAAAAGAAGGAACAACAGAAGAGAACACACCTTCAACAGAAACTACAGCTACTTCAGAAAATGAAACAAAATCTGAAGACAATACAGCTATGAATACTCCAAAAACTTATACTGTAACTGCTACTCCTGAAGTTTCTATTTTAGGTAAAAAAAGTGAAGCAGAAGTAAAAGTAATAAACTTGAAAGCTTTAGAATTATCTGATCCCGATGGTAAAATTACTGGGATTGAATTTACTTATCAAATTGAAGTAACTAATAAAAATTTAATAAATGGAGGAAGTATATTTATTACACCTTCTGAATTCAGATTAGAATTAGATAACGGAAACAAGATTTCTCACGAAAGCTATAACTCAATAAGGGTTAAAGAAGAAGAAACAAAAACTAGTGAAACTCAAACTTTTAAAATTCCTGCTGGAACTAAACCCGTTAATTTACATTTGTTCTTTGATGAAACTAGAGCAGTTGTTAAATTAGACATGCAATAATCTATTTTTTTATAAAAAAATTAAAAAAGCAGACTTTTAAAAGTCTGCTTTTTTATTCCTTAAACTCAAATTGTAATTGAATAGAAATACTTTTTTGTGTAGGTTCGTTTTTCTTTTTTTCTTGATTGTTTAAATTATGTAATGATAAACCTAAAAGTCTTACAGAGTTTTTTAATCGTTCTTGATACAATAATTCTTTAGCTATATCAATCATTAAATCTTTATCTGAAATATAGTAAGGCAACGTTTTACTTCTTGTTTGCAAGGTAAAATCGGAATATTTTAGTTTTAACGTGATTGTTTTTCCTGCTATTTTACTTTTATGCAAACGCTTTTCGAGTTCGTTTGCAATACTTATTATCTTTTCTTCTAAAAACACTTCAGATGAAAGGTTTTCAAAGAAAGTTCGTTCTGCACCAACAGATTTTATTGTCCTATTTGGTTTCACTTGACTGTTGTGAATACCACGACATATTTGGTAATAATAAGTACCACTGTTGTTAAAGTGCTTTTCTAAAAAGTCTAGCCCTTTTTGTTTTAAATCATAACCAGTAAAAATACCTAATTGATACATTTTTTCGGCTGTTACTTTACCAATACCATAGAATTTTTTAATATCTAAAGCTTCTAAAAAAGTTTCTACTTCATCAGGATTTACTGTTTTTTGTCCGTTTGGTTTATTATAATCAGAAGCTATTTTGGCAACAAATTTATTAACTGAAATTCCCGCAGAAGCAGTTAATCCTACTTCTTCATAAATACGTTTTCTAATTTCTTGTGCTATTAATGATGCACTAGGATTGTTCTTTTTGTTTTCAGTAACATCTAAATAAGCTTCATCAAGAGAAAGTGGTTCTACCAAATCTGTATATTCTAAAAATATTTTCCTTATTTTTCTAGAAATCTCTTTGTAACGATCAAAACGTGGCGGTACAAAAATAAGTTCAGGACAATTTCGCTTTGCTTGAATACCACTCATTGCTGAACGAACACCAAATTTTCTAGCTTCATAACTTGCAGCACTTACTACTCCTCGCGCTTCATTTCCTCCCACAGCTAAAGGTTTTCCTTTTAACTCTGGATTATCCATTTGTTCTACCGATGCATAAAATGCATCCATATCTATATGAATAATTTTACGATATGATAGCGTATTCTCCATTGTACAAATTTAGTCTATATTTGATTTTATAGCCCTGATAGTAATGAAAATCCTTTTATTTTTTCTTTACAACATAATAGCAGAAAATAAAAGATTGTAGTGGATAGCAGGAAACAGCTTCAAATAAAAAAGAAGTTGTATTTTTAAGGTTTTAAAATTACTTTTTAAATGATTGAGATAGAACGAAAGTTTTTAGTAAAATCTGATGCTTTTTTAAATGATTACAGTTGTTGTAATAGAATTATACAAGGTTATTTGTCTTCTTCGCCAGAACGTACTGTTAGGGTTCGAATAAAAGGCAATAAAGGCTATTTAACTATTAAAGGTAAAAGTAGTGATAGTGGTTTAAGCAGGTTTGAATGGGAAAAAGAGATTGTTTTAGAAGAAGCTGAACAATTATTAACACTTTGCGAAAGAGGTGTTATTGATAAAACACGATATGAAGTTATTGTGGGAACACATTTATATGAAATAGATGTTTTTACATCTGAAAATGATGGATTAATTATTGCTGAACTTGAACTAACAAGTGAAGACGAAGTATTTGAAAAACCAGAATGGTTAGGAAATGAAGTAACAAATGATAATCGTTATTACAATTCTTATTTAAGTAAACATCCTTTTAAAACATGGTAAAATGAAAGATTGTATTACATTTTTAATTGCTATAATATACTTTCAAATATATCTATAAAAGTAGAGACTTTGTCTTAATGAGCTGCAAAAGGGAGTAAATTAAAGTAAATTAAAGCAATCTTTTGTTACAATTCCTTTTAATTTTAATGTAATAAAATAATCTAATATTTCTTGATTTGTGTAATTTTCAAATACTTTATATTTCCATAATTTTTCATCAATATCGTCAAAATTAATGGCTGAAAAAAAAGCTATATCTATTGTTTGAATAATTAATTTTTCGTCTTTAGCTTGTTGTAAAAGTGGCAATAAAATTTCGTCTCGCATTTGCTTTTTATACTTTTGATATTCTTCCATAACTGCTCGATGGTATTTTTTTAAACTGTATAAAAAGATAGGATCAATGGTACTGATATTTTGAATAGCAATAATATAAATTGCAATTATCTTCTGTAATGGATTTTGATTAGATTCTATGATTTCATTGACTTCATCTATAAATTTTTTCCAAAGTAAATCAACGGCTTCTAACAACAATGCTTCTTTATTCTTAAATAATGTATACAATGTTTTTTTAGACAGTCCAAATTCTTCTGCAATATCGTCCATGGTAATATTTTTACTACCATATTTTAGAAAATGATCTAATGTTTTTTCTAGTAATAATGCTTTCTTATCGTTTTCCATAGTATAAAAAAAGCCCTGAAAAACAGGGCTCATTGTATTTTAATTACCTCCTCCTAATGATTTGTATAACTTGATAACTGCATTCATTTGTTTGAATTTATTATCTATATAATTAATCTCAGTATTTAAGGCATTGTCTTTTGCTGTTAATACTTCTAAGTAATTTACTAAACCATACTGTAATAATTCATCTGAATAATCAGCAGCTTTTGTTAAAGCATCTAACTGTTTTTCACGAATAGTTAGCTTATCACTTTCATTTTCATAACTTGCTAAAGCATCGGAAACTTCTTTTCCTGCAATTAATAATGCTTTTTCATATTGCAAATAAGCTTTTTGTTGATTTGCTTTTGCAACTTCTAAACGTGTTTTATTCTGACGTTGATTAAAAATAGGCTGTGCAAGTCCTGTAATAATATTTGCAAAAATAGATTTGGAGTTGAACCAATCTTTCAATTCTAAACTTTGTAATCCTCCTGTTGCACTTAATGTCAATGATGGATAGAAATAGCTTCTTGCTACATTTGTTAGTTCAAAAGTGTTTCTAAAGTTTAATTCAGCAGCCACAACATCTGGTCTCTTGCTTAATAAGTACGCTGGTAATCCAACTTTAACATTTGCTTCTATTTTTTGTGTATCAAAAGAAGAACGTTCTACAGCTTCTGGTGATTTCCCTAGAAGTTGTGTAAATGAATTTTCTAATACTTTAAGATTGTATTCTAAATCTTTCAAAATAATTTCAGTAGCATATTTTTGCGCTTCCGTTTGTTGTACTGCAACTTCATTAACGTTTCCTGCCTCTTTTAAAGCTTTAATAACTTCAACACTTTTATTTCTATTTTCAATTGTTTGTGCTACTACTTTTATTTGTGAATCAGTAGCTAACATTTGATAATACAACGAAGCAATATTAGCAATTAATTCTGTTTGAATTGCTTGTTTTGCAGCAGAAGTTTGTAAATATTGTGCAACAGAAGCTCTTTTATTACTTCTTATTTTTCCCCAAATATCAGCTTCCCAAGATAATTTTGCAGATAACTCATATTGATCTAAGGAACCATTAAACAAACGTCCGAATTGACTATTTTTTGACAATTCTTGGTGTGTCCAAGTTGCGTTTGCATTCAATGCAGGAAAATAACCTGCTTTTCCTTGTTTCATCATAGCTTCTGCAGCTTCCATATTTTGCAATGCTATTTGCATGTCTAAATTATTCTGCAATCCTTCATTTATATAAGCCTGTAAAAGAGTATCTGTAAATAATTTATCCCAAGAAACCATTGCAAGTGAAGTACTATCAATTACTTGATCTGTACGATATAAATTCTGTGTTTCCACTTTTGGCGCTTCATAATTTTTAGACACAAAACACGATTGAGCTAAAAACATTATTGCAACTAAAAAGCTACCTTTTATGATAAGTTGTTTTTTCATTTTCTTTTTGATTATAAGCTTTCTACATCATTTTCTTCTGGTTTACCACTAATCTTTTCTTGTAAATTTTGAAAAACAATAAATAGAACTGGAATTACAAAAACTCCTAAGATTGTTCCTATCAACATTCCTCCAATTGCTCCTGTTCCAATAGCATTATTCCCTACTGCACCTGCTCCTTTAGCTAACATCAATGGCATTAATCCAAGGATAAAAGCAAATGATGTCATCAAAATGGGACGTAAACGGGCTGTTGCTCCTTGAACAGCAGCTTGCGCTATACTCCAACCTTTTCTTCTGGAATCTGCTGCAAACTCTACTATCAAAATAGCATTCTTAGCCAATAAACCAATAAGCATAATCAAGGTAATTTGAAGATAAATATTATCACTTACATTGAAAAAATAGGCAAAAATATAAGCTCCAGCTAAACCTACAGGTAATGATAATAGAACCGCAAAAGGTAACATATAGCTTTCATATTGAGCAGCTAATAAGAAATAAACAAAAACTAAACAAAGAAGGAATATATATAGTGTTTGTCCTCCTGCACTAATTTCTTCACGTGTCATTCCTGAGAATTCATATCCATAACCAATTGGTAGACTTTGACTTGCTACTTCTTCAATAGCTTTAATGGCATCACCTGTACTAAATCCTTCATTTGGTGCTCCAGTAATTTTAACCGATGTAAATAAATTAAAACGTTCAATTGCTTGAGGTCCAAAAACTTTTTCTAAAGTTACAAATTGAGAAATTGGAGCCATTTCACCTTTATTATTTCTTACCATTATACTATTTAAAGATTCTGGATCTGTTCTGAATTTTGGTTCTGACTGATAAATTACTCTATATTGTTTTCCAAATTTATTAAAATTGGATGCATAAACTCCTCCATAATATCCTTGCATAGTTCCTAAAACGTCTGTTACTGTTAAACCCGAGTTTTTAATTCTAGCAACATTTAAGTCAATACGATATTGTGGATAATTTGGAGAAAATGATGTCGCAGCATATTTAATTTCTGGTCGACTATTTAAAGCTCCTAAAAACTTATTGTTTACCTCATTTAATTCTTTAATTGTACCTCCTTTTTGATCTTGAAGTTGAAATTCAAATCCATTTGTAAATCCAAACCCTACAAGTGTTGGACGTGCAAAGAATAGAACTTTAGCATCTTTAACAACAGCCGCACGTTTGAATAATTCTCCAACAACTGCTGAAATTTCTTGATTAGCATCTGGTCGATCTGCCCATGGTTTCAATTTTACAATTACCATTCCGTAGTTACTTCCTGTTCCACTAATTAAACTTCTACCAGAAATACGAAGTACTTCTTTAATTTCAGGTAAGTCTTTCACCTTATTTTCAATTTGCAACAGTACTTCTTCTGTTCTTTCCAATGAAGTTCCAGGAGGAAGAGATACATCCGATAAAATAGCACCAGTATCTTCTCCAGGCACAAATGCTTTTGGCGTTATATTTAAAAGCAATACAAAAATTCCAGCGAAGACTGCTATTCCTAAAAAAGCTACCCATTTACGTTTAATGAAAAACTCTACTGATTTTTTATATTTAACTGTTGTTGCTTCAAAAGCGATATTAAACAATGAATAAAAACGTTGTAAAAACCCTTTTTTCTTTTCTTCTTCGTTATGCGGTTTTAAGAAAATGGCACATAAAGCTGGCGAAAGTGTAAGTGCATTAATAGCTGATAATACAATTGCAACGGCTAATGTTAAACCAAATTGTTTGTAGAAAACTCCCGCAGAACCACTAATAAAAGATACTGGAATAAAAACGGCTGACATTACAAGTGTTATTGAGATAATAGCACTACTGATATCATTCATGGCACTATGAGCTGCCTTTTTAGGATTCTTTTCCCCTGCTTCCATTTTGGCATGAACGGCTTCTACTACCACAATGGCATCATCCACCACAATTCCGACGGCAAGCACCAATGCAAATAGTGTCAATAAATTAATTGTAAATCCAAACAGACTCAAGAAGAAGAATGTACCAACGATTGCAACTGGAACCGAAATAGCTGGAATTAGTGTTGATCTCCAATCTTGTAAGAAAACAAAAACAACTAAGAATACTAATAAGAAAGCTTCTATTAAAGTATGGATAACTTTTGTGATAGATTCATCTAAAAAGTCATTTGCATTAATTAAGGTTGCGTAATCTACTCCTTTCGGGAAACTTACTTTTGCTTTTTCTAGCACTGCTAAAGAGCCTTCAATAACTTCTTGTGCATTTGATCCTGCTGTTTGAGCAATGGCAATGGCAATTGATTTATTCCCATTTGTACTTGCGCTACCAGCATAATTCACAGCTCCTAATTCAATTTTTGCTACATCTCCTAATTTTAGAACTTCTCCATTTTCTGTAGAACGAACTATAATTTCTTCAAACTCATTTGTAGTTTGTAAACGCCCTTTATATTTTAAAGTATATTGAAATGATTGATTTCCACTTTCTCCCAACTGACCAGGAGCAGCTTCAATATTTTGTTCTGCTAATAATGCTGTTACATCTGATGGAACTAACCCATAACTTGCCATAACATCTGGTTTTAACCAAATACGCATTGAATAATCTCTTTGACCAAATATTATGGCATCTCCAACCCCTGCTACACGTTTAATTTTTGGTAGAATATTGATATTCGCATAATTTTGAAGAAAGGTATCATCATATTCAGGGTTTTCACTATATAAAGACAAAATTAATATGTTATCACTTTGTCTTTTAGATGTTGTTACACCTGATCTTGTAACTTCTTGTGGTAATAAAGATGTTGCACGAGAAACTCTATTTTGGACATTAACAGCCGCTAAATCTGGGTTTGTACCTAATTTAAAATAAATACTTATAGAAGCTGAACCATCATTATTAGAAGTAGAACTCATGTAAGTCATGTCTTCTACACCATTGATTTGTTCTTCAAGTGGAATTACTACCGAATTCATTACAACTTCGGCACTTGCTCCTTGATAGTTTGCTGATACAGTTACTGTTGGCGGAGCTATTTCTGGATATTGTGAAACTGGAAGTGTGATTAACCCTAAAACTCCCAATATAACGATGATAATAGAAATCACCGTTGACAACACAGGTCTATCAATAAATTTTGAAAACATAGTTTATTAGTTTTTCAATCGTTAAATTGTAAATTATTTTTTAGGATTATCTAGTTCTTTTAAGTCAATAACTTCTGGTTTTATTGGTGTACCTTCTGCTACAATACCAACACCTTCTATTAAAAATTTATCATTTGCGCTTAATCCTTTATCTACTACGAAGTATTTACCCCCTGGAACTGCACGAACTTCAATAGGAACAAATTTTACTTTATTTTCATTATCTACAATTAAAGCGATTCTTTTATCTTGTAACTCGACCGTTGCATTTTGAGGAATTAGAATAACATCTTTCAAGTTAGTTGGAATTTGAATTACTCCGCTTCCACCTGATCTCAGCAATCTGTTTGGATTTGGAAAACTTGCTCTAACATTGAATGAACCTGTTTGCGTATTAGCTTGACCGCTAAATGTTTCTATTTTCCCCTTTTCTTGATATGCAATACCATTACTTAAAACCAAGTTTACTAAAGGCATATTACCTATTTTATCTTGGAAAGTTTTTCCTTCAGCATTCATCATAATGTCTAATTGTTCTTTTTCGTTAACTGAGAAATAAGCATAAACTTTGCTAATATCTGAAATTCGAGTTAAAGGTTGTGCTGTTTGACTACTTACATAACTTCCAATTCTTAAAGGCAATGTACCTACAATTCCATTTACTGGGCTTGTAATTGTAGCGTAGTTTATTCTGGCAATTATACTTTGATAGGTGCTTTTTGCACTGGCTAAATTAGCTTTAGCAGTTGCTAATTGTACATCACTAATAATTTTTCGTTCAACCAATGGCATCAAACGATTTACTTCTACTTGTGCAACATCTACTCTTGCTTTTGCAGCTCCTGCTTCTTGTGTAGCTGTTTGCGTTTCTAATTTGAAAAGCAATTGTCCTTTTTTTACTTCCTGTCCCTCATCAACGTATATTTTTTCAATATATCCATCTACTTTTGGACGAATATCTATATCTGTAATACCTTCTAATTTAGTTGGATATTCTGCTAATAAAGTGGTATTACTTTTAGAAACTTGAACTACTTTATAAGAGGATACAGGTAGAGTTGTTTTAGAACTATCTTTCTTATTACATGAAATCAGTAGGGTTATAACAAAAACAGTTATAAAATATTTTTTATTCATAGTTAGTATTTTTATTTATTGGATTAATTTGTGATTTCGATTTCTTTAAATTTTTCTATTGTATTAATTAGTAATTCTTCAACTTTCAGAATGTGTTCTTTGTAAGCAATACTATTTTTAAGATTTATAGCTTCTGCATTACAGGACACATTTTTCTCTCTATAATTCATAATTCTATTAATCAATGTTTTTTCATCTTCAACTAAATCTAAATAATTTTTTAATCGTTGACTTAAAGGTGCTGCTTTAAAGTATTTTTTTCTATCGTTTGGAATTGTATAATAATTTATTCTCCCCATTTTTAAAAGCAGATTAATGTTTGTTGAAACAGAACTTTTACTTGCTCCTAACTTTACAACTAATTCTTCAAAAGTTAATCCTGATTTACATGCATCTATCACTAATAATGCTAAAATTCTTGAACTCAATGGTGATAAATTATAATGCTTTTCAAAATGTACTCCAAACATTTCTATCAATTCTTCTTTCTCTTCTTGATTTGTCATTTTGAATATTTTTTTGCAAATTTATTAATTAGTTCGCTTACAACCGAACTAAACGAACTTAATTTTTTGTTAATTTTTTTGCATAAAAAAATCGGCAGTTGCCGATTTTTATTCTTCTATAATTTCTAGGTCTACAATTAAATATCCCCGTTTTTTATTTTTAGCAATCTCCATAAAAGCCTTTTTAGATAAATCTATCTCTCTTCCTTTTATAAAAGGTCCTCTATCATTTATAACTACAATTACAGATTTACCATTAACTGTATTGGTTACTTTAACTTTTGTTCCAAATTTTAATTTCTTATGTGCTGCTGTATAAAGGTTATTATTAAATTTTTGTCCACTTGCAGTTCTACGACCATTAAATTTATCATGATAATATGATGCATGAACACTTTCTTTGAATGATTTTATCACTAAAGAGGAATCTAAACTAATAGAGTCAACCAAAATAGTATCTTTTTTTATAGAATCAAAAAAGACATTTCTATTAGTAAATATACCTGTTTTTTTACTCGTAAAACTACTTGCAAAAACAAGTAAAAATAAAGAGCAAATTATTTTTGTTGAGAATTTCATTTCAATTTTTACAACTTAAAATCATTAGTTAAGCCAATTTGCCCAAGGTAACCTAGACAGAATTAGTAAAAACCCTATTGTATAGAAAATACCTATTTTTTTAAATTTACCATTATTACTTTCTTCTTTCTTATGTTTAGACCACCCTATTGTAATTAATGCTATTGCTATAATATTAATCAATGGATGTTCTAATGATGTTAAGCGAAATGCTTTATCCATATTTCCTAAAGATGCTGATCCTAAAGGAGAAACAAAATAAAGAACAAACCCTAATAATAATTGAAAATGCGACAATATTAAAGCAAACAATGATATTCTTAAATCTTTAGTTGTAAATATTTTTTTAGAAGTAATACCTATTATCGCATTTATTGCTGCTAAAAACAAAATTGACAAAACAATATAGGCAAAAATGGAATGTGCTGATTGTAGAGCTGAATACATAATTATTAATTTTAAAAGTGATTTGAACAAAGATACTAAATAAAAAAACCGCTTCACAAAAAATGTGAAGCGGTTAGTTATATAATTAAATTTCTTTATTAGAAATTATATCTAATTGAGAAATTCCATGTTCTACCTAAACCAAAGTAAGCACTGTTCTTAACATTGATTCCATTAAAAGAAGCATCAGTATCATTAGCTTGAAAAAGACCATCAACATTTCCAGAAGATCTTGAAGCTACTATAGATGCTAAATATATTTCTTGAAAAACATTATTTACGTTTAATCTAAAAGCTACAGAATTTTTATCATCTTTACCAACTAACATTTTGTAAGAAAGTCCTGCGTCTACTAAATCATATTTTGGTAATTCTAAATTTTCTTTGATAGGAGATACATCTGCATAAAGTTTTGTGTAATTTCTCCAATCTACATCTATATTAAAGCGAGTAAAAATTTCATACTTTAAACCTAAACCCCAAGAAGTTTGAGCTGCTCCACCTACTTCACCTCCATCTACATCTTTTTTTTCCTGATCAAGAATAACTCTATCTTGATTTCTATAAGTTGTTACAACATCATCTTGATATTTCCAATCACCAACAGAAGCAAAACCTTTTAAACTAAGTTTTTGAATTGGCCTAGCAACAAAATCTAATTCAACACCTGAATGCAATTGTTCAACACCTTGATTTGTTGCATATACAATATCTCCTTCATTTAACACAGTAGTACCAACTACATCTCCAGCTTCAGCAACAGATGAGGTTGTGGTGACTCTATCTTTCCATGACGTTCTATACGCATTTAAATTAGCAGAAAAATAAGAAGAGTTGAAACTGTATCCTAATTCAAGACCTAATATTTTCTCGTTTTTAGTTAAAGGGTTTACATCATTACCAAAATTTAAATAAATATTATCATGATAAGGTTGACGCGAATAATAACCTGCATTACTGTAAACAGCATGATTTTCATTAATATTATAAGCCACTCCACCTTTAGCATTATAGCCTATATTGTTAACACTTTTAGATTTTTCATCCGCTGGTAAATATTGATATCTATCCCATCTTACATGAGATTGATTAGATAACGCTCCTTGAAAAAAAACTGAAAATTTGTCATTTGAATATTCTATTTGAGAAAAAGCACCACCATAAGTAATTCTTTCATCATAATCCCACGCATATCTTTCCCCTTCATCAGCATAGTTAAATAATGCACTCCAAGGATCTGAATTGTAAGTTGCTGATATTTGATTATTAGGATTATTAACATTTAAAACATCATTATCCAAATAATAGTCTGCTCCTAATAAATCTGTTAGTTGTCTGAAGTGAGTTCCTTTGTATGTTCTAAGATCAAAACCAGCATTAAAAGTTAATTCGTCTGTAAATTTAGTCTCAAAATTCGTTATTAAACCATACCATTCGTGACTATTAACTGAATTTCTTAAGGCATAAGTAGAAGCGCCTGTAGTACTGGCTAAGTTATTTGCATAAATTTGATCAAAATCAATTTGTCCATTTGTTCTTACTCTTCCGCCTCCAACACTTCCAACACTTCCTCCTCTTCCCCAAGAAGCATACAATACTGTAGATAAACTTGAGTTTTCAGAAATTGTATAATCCCAGTTTAAATTTGCAACTGGTTTGTGGTAATAGTTACCAACTTCACTTTTAAACTTACCGTCTAAAGTACCCCAGTTACTATTGTATTTTCTTCCTTTTTCTAAGAAAGTGCTAATACTTTGTGAATAGCTTTGATTGTGATATTGTGGTGCTCCAGTCAGTAAGAAATTGAAATTATGTTTATCACTAGGCTTGTAACCTACTGAAATAAAATAATTTTGACCACGCCCTTGTGTACCTATAGTATATCCTTCACCTTGCCAGTGAGACATCATAATACTCATCCCCCAACCTTTCTCATTCAATCCTGTATTATAACCCGCTAATGTCTTGAAATAACTGTTATTAGCCACTCCTAATGACGCAAAACCACCTTCTTTTTTATCAGTAGCTTTAGTTACAATATTAATTGTTCCTCCTACAGAAGAAATTGCTAATTTTGATGAACCTAAACCTCTTTGAATTTGTATTCCATTTGCAATATCAGTCAATCCTGACCAGTTTGACCAATACACTAATCCATCTTCCATTCCATTAACTGGTTGTCCATTAATTAAAACTGCAGTGTTATCTTGTGCAAATCCACGTACTCTAATGTTAGAATCCCCATATCCCCTAGATTGATCAGCAACATATACAGACGGAGTATTCACCATAGCCTGTGTAATATCAGAAGTACCTACTTTTTCTTGAATCTCAATAGCTTTGATTGTTGAAACTGCAATAGGTGTTTTTCTGTCTTTTGCTAAGTCAATAATCCCAGTTCCAATTAAAACAACTGTTTCCAATTGATTTTCATCACTAGAAAGTGAAATATTTCCTACATTAATACTATTCCCTTTCATAGTAAATGAAATAGTTTTCGTTTTGTAGCCTAAATAAGATATAACAATTTCTCCTGAAGTTAAAGAAGTAGAAATTGAGAACTTACCATCAAAACCTGTTGTAGAACCGTCTTTTGTTCCTTTAATAAGAACATTTGCTCCAGGTAATGGTTCATTAAATTCTTGATCAACAACCACTCCAGTTATCTTTGCCTGAGAGAAAGCTGTAAGGGTTGCAAAAAGGAAAAACCCAAAAATTGTCAGTTTTTTAAAAATTTTCATTAGATGTGTGATTTTTTTGCAAATTTCACACTTCGTTCTTTTTCGAATGTTAAGTTAATGTTAAGTTTTAACTTAGTTTAACATTTTATGTCTTCACAAGCAATTAAATACATTTTTAAGAATAATCTTTTATTTCGAATAAAACACTGCACTTTTAATATATTATTGAGAAATATATTCTTTTAACAGAAAATTAGTAGAACTATCATGAGTGTTAAGATTTCCTGTATTTAATTCTTCCAAAATAGAATTAGCTAATTGTTTTCCTAATTCAACTCCAAAATAAATTAAATTCTATCTTTTCCTTATTATCTTAGGGTACCACAAGTATGGAGTATCATCGAGGTTACTACTAAGTATACACGGAGTAAAGACGGAGTAAACCCAAATTTCAAGAAAGAAGAACAGTATATTTTACTTTAATTCACTTCTGTAAATGTATATAATTGCTGCTGATTTTCAAAATAAGGCTTTTTGATTAAGAACCACACGATAGGAATTGTACGGTAGCGGTGTTGGGTTTTTATTTATTCAAATAACTTGTTGGCTTATACTCAACTTATGTACGACTTTGATACGACTTTGATACGGCTTAGTAATTTTTATACTAGTACGTGTTTTTACTTGTCATTGAGGGTACTGATTACAAATTCTAGCTATCGGGTCTGGGGTTAATAATGTTAAACTTAAAGTAATTTAAGTATATGATTTGTTAATAAACAAATCATAATGGTTATCTAATATCGAAGCAAAAAAAGGTTTTAATGGGCTTTCAAAAAATATAAATGCTTCGTTAAATATTGTATTCTAATTCTAACTTTTGTTCTATTTCATAGTTAAACAAATCGAAAAAAACATCCTAAAAGTTCTTTCTTTTAAACTTAAATTTTTAGCCCCAGCTGCAAAGTTGGTAGACAAATAGCATAAACATAAAAACATATTTTCTTTTGAAAGGAAAGAAGATAAAGTCTTCTTCCCACTTCGCAAGACCTATTGTTTTTTCCAACATAAAGATATTCAATTATTCGCAAAAAATAGTTTTAAATTTTAACATTATTATTTGCTTAAACCATAGTTATCTGGACTGTTCATCTTCTATTCGTTTCAAAAAATCCCTCCATGCATAGCAAACTTCTAAAAATTCTTGAGTATCAAACTCTTGTCCTCCTACTATTTTTCCATCTAAATACTCTGCAATTTTTGATTTTTTACTACCAAATAATATGGGTTGAAATTCAATTCCATTTTCAAAAGAATAATCAGAAATGTTTTTGTCAATTATTTCTTTCTGTAGCCATTCAATAAAACATCCAATATCATCAACACTATCAAGTAATGATATTATAGCTAATTTTTCAAAAGTATTTTCTATTCTTAAAGTAGGATAAACTTTCGAAGTTTCTCCATGTATATGTGTTCCTAAAATATATTCCATAACAAATTAAAAGATTGGAAAAGATGATTTGATAATAGGCATTGAAGTCCCTGTTAACAAAGGATTTACCCGCTGCGCATTCTATGATAAAAAACAAATAGCATAATAAACATAAAAAAAACATATTTTCTTTTGAAAGGAAAGAAGATAGAGTCTTCTTCCCACTTCGCAAGACCTATTGTTTTTTCCAACATAAAGATATTCAATTATTCGCAAAAAATAGTTCAAAATTTTAACAATTATTATTTGCTTAAACCATAGTTATCGGGTCGTGTTACAAAATGTAAAATAAAACCACCTAAACAATGGTTTCTATTTCTTTCAATAATCTATTTAATGCCTCTTTTTGTGTCAAAATCAATGTATCGTGCTTTGTGTAATCTTTTTTTTCTCCATAAATTGCTAGTAATCTCAACATTTCGGGGGTTCCATTTATAAATTCCAATATACATAAGGCTGAATATCCTTTAGGAAGATAATCTGTTTCATAATTTGGATTTACAGACACATAATTTAAAACACAAGAACACTTTTCATATTCATGTAGGTTTTTCCACGGAAAGATTACATTAAATTCACTACCAGTTTTAACATCTGTAAAATCAGCTGAAGCAAATATAAATATTTCGTTAGTACCAAGCATTTTATTACTAAGTCCCCTACTTAACTCCTTTTCAGTTGGAACATCTAACAGTGACAGTGTAGGTATCCCATTAAAGTAATTTTGCTGATTTAATTTAAAAAAAATATCACTAATTGATAACTCTCTCATTATTTAATATTATACTTAAATGCTTTTTGATAAAATTCGTACGCTTTTTCTAAACTTGACTCAGGTATTGTCTCTAATAAATATCTTGAATCTGTTTGTGTGGTTATTCTTGCTGGCAAGTCTACTCCATATACCTCTTTTACTAATTTTCTAGCATCTTCTACTGAAATTTCTACTTTAGATAAATTTGCAAAATTATCCGCAGGTGTTTTAAGTATCACTTCTAATTCCAACCCCACTCTATAATTAGGAGCAGAAAGAACAATGTTTTTCAAGTCATTTGGCAATCCAATTTGTAAAACTCCTTTATAAGCACCATTACTTGTTGCACTTTCTATTGAAAATATAGTTGCCTTTATTGGATCTGTCGAAGTTGAAATACCAAATGCTTGTGAATTTGGATTACCAGGAAATAATGTATTATCGGCTTTACTTCTAGTTGTACCTCTAAATAATGATTTTATACCTTTTTGTTCAAGTTGAGCAATGGTAGTTGTCTCATCAACTGTATTTAAAAATGCTTTAAGTTCAGCGGCTGTAGTAATCTTCCCTGCCTGATTAACAACTTCATCCAAATATAAGAATATTTTATTTTCTTTAAGATAAATGGATACATTTTTATTTTTTACAAGATTATTTTCGGTTATAAAAACATTTTCTAACTCCCCTATTTTTTGATAACCGTTTACATTTTGAATGATTTGTATTCCTTCTTTTGAAGCTAAATATAAATTTTTACTTTGCAAACCATCTAAATATCGTAATGTTGCAATTTCATATTCTATATTTGCACTTACAATTGTAGCCAATACATTATTTTTAACTTTGCAATATGTGTTATTTAAACTACTGCGAAATGCTTTCTTTAAATCTAATTCATAGACTAATGCTTTTAGTTCTTCAATATTGAAATTCTTTATTCTACTACCTACTTTTATTGAATTTTTGATAACATTTGCTAAACTGTTCTTTAAATTTTCAATATTTTGGGAACTAGTTGTTTTTATAAAATTTCTAAAATCATCAATTTTAACTTCAAAACTAATACCTCTAGTAATAGATCGAATGGCTATTCCTGAACCTGTAAGAATATTTATTGCTGTTACTGCATCTTTAAATTCTTTTCCGCCCTCAACCCCTAATAATTCATTTTCATATAGTTCTACAGCTATTGCACTTGTTCCAGTAATTATCATTAAACCTGCCTCTACAACCGTTACACTTTGTCCTGCTGTAAATGGAATTGAAATTAGTGCTGCACCTTCTAAAGCTACAGTTAATGTTTGTCCAGCAATTTTATCATTATGTTTATTTGCAAAATTTTCAGCCCAAAATAATGGAGCTACTATTAGTTTGCCTTTCTTAATATTTAGATAATTATAATCTTCATTAAAGTATATACAAACAAAATCTGAAAAAGGTTTTCCTGTTTTGTAATAAATAACATCATTACTTTTTTGAATTTGAGGATTATATTTTTTATAACCAAAACTAAAAAAATAATCTTTATTAGGATTGAAAGAGCTACTATAATGCTGTAAATAGCTACAATCTAACTGGCTAGGACACATAGCGCCTATACCTAAATAATCTAACTTAAAAAAATCCCTTTTTAAATATTGGAAATTAGGATTTGTAAGGTCTGCACCTTCCATTATTCCTCCATTATCTAAGTAACTTTGATAATTATTTTTGATGTTTAGATATTCTGAACTATAATATGCTATTGCCCATTTAGTTAAATAATAATTGAAATATTCTTGATCTAAACCTGTTAAATTATGATACCTATTTTTAATACCACTAAAATCATTTTGTGAATTTATAATGTTTAAAATATTTACTTTTGTTTCGTCTATTTTGTAATCATCTATTCCCATAAGGATAGAAGCTAATAATTCGCTATTTTGGTCTTCAAAATTACTATCGTTAAAAATCGATAAGAATTTGTTATAAACATTTTCTTGTTGCGATTTTGATACTAATTTTGCAACAGCTTTATAAAGTTTTAATTTAGTTTGTTCATCATCAATTTGATCATATATCTTTTTATAATCTTTACTAATAAAAGAGTTAAAAAGGTCATTATTTTCTTCGTTTGTTTGGTCATCGATAATGGATTTCAATAAGGAAACATAAATTATTTCTTTGTCTATATTTCCACTAAACAACCTACTTATAAAACCATTTGTTGTGGTTAATTTTTGTTTTGCAATATCTTCAAACAAACTAATTCTTGCATTTATATTTGTATAAGAAAGCGCTATTACTGGTATTTTTTGGATAGTACTATAATCTTTATTTACAATTGCAGTATTTATCTTTTCTATCCAATTTTGTTGTTTTGAAACATTTGAATTAAAATTCAATACATTCTCTTCAAAAACATTAACTTTTTGATTAGGCACTACAAACAATACACCTTTTAAAATACTATAATTAGGTGCAATAGATGTTAATGATGTACTTTCTTGTGAAGAAATATTATTGTTATATGGATAATAATAGCGCGTTTCACTTCCATCAGGTGAATTAAATTTATTAATTTTTAGCTCACTAACTAAATTATTAAAATTAATAGTCTTATTATTAAACTCCGAAATTTTCAAATCAAAAAATAGCTCATGATTATCAATTGTTGTTATTTTTTGACCAATTAGATGAAAATTTGAATCTTCAAAATTACTTGCATTAATTAATATTTCATTTAATGATATAACATCATTCAATGTGCCATTTGATGTAGGTGAATTTGAAGAAATTGAATTATTATTGTAGGTATAGCCTCTTATTGATTCAATAAAGCGAGCTGCAAGTAATTCATCTGTAACTTGCTCCCCACTCTCATCACTCTGAAACAAATACAACTTCGTTTTTGGGTGGCTGATTTGTTGCCAATGTCTATAGGGTAATTTTGTACCGCTAGCATAATCCATTAACCAATTGGTTGCATAAGCATTTTTATCGTAATCGTATTTTTCCCAAGGGTGTTCTAGTTCGAAAGCACCATGTCCTAGTTCGTGCGCAATTACTGTTGCTAAACCAGAACCGTTAGTTTGTTTTATTTCTCCAGTTCCTGTTTGCCCTGTGAAGACAAAACCAAATTGGCGGTGTAATGGCATGAACCCTGATAATGGTCTTGAAGGGGTAATATCTTTGGTAACAAAAAGGTAATAGGCATTGTTATTTATTGTTGTTGTTGCTTTAAACCTATCTATAAAAGCATTTTGTTCGTTGGTGTAATTGGCAATCCAACCACTGTTGCCACATTCTAGGGTTGTAATCCCATCGGTATGGGCTGGAAGTGTCGTTATATTTAAAGTAACTCCTGCTCCGCCATATATATTCTTTATCGCTTGGATGTCTGCTTGTGTAATGGTTGCTCCATTTACAGGTACTAGGTTTATGTTTACTGTACCGATGTCTTTTATAGGTACTACCATCATGGCACCCACTACTTTTTGTTTTAAGGAATCGGTTTTTACTAAGGCTAACAATTCATTATCTCCCTCTGTTGTAAACGCAGGTACTTTTAAAGTTTTAGTGACTACATTACCTACTGTAGTACTGTCTATTGCATTTACTTTTATTCCTTTAACATTAAAAACAATGTTTTTTGCTTCTATTAAAGTATCGGTAATGGTGATTTTTGCAGTTACATAATCGTAGCTTACTTTTCCGTCTTCTTTGTTAATGATTCCTTTGTAGTAGAAAGGATAATCGTTTCCTGAACCGTCTTTAATTGTTTTGTATTCTGCTGCTAATTTGTTTGGAGCACCCGAATAGTTGGCACTCGAATCGTCAAAAGCGACACTTTGATCGTTACGACTAAAAACTACTTTTGCTCCTACGTTTGATAGTGCTATAACTTCTCCTTTACTATTTAGGTTTTCTGTATTAGAAGCATTTGCAATTCCTACACCTTGTCCTTGAAACGATACATTCCCATTTGGATCTACAGTGTACACACTTCCTTCGCTATCTGTAATAGTCGTTGTTTCTCCTTGATCGAAATCGAAAATATTAGACACCATTCCTGTGTCTGGATTGGTAACTAGTATTTTTCCATCTTCTACTACAATATTATTTACATCTCCAATTACATAATTTACGGTATGGTTGTGTGTATCATTCGACTCTTGAAAGTTATCTAAAACGTTTTCAACCACATCGATTACTTCGTTAACATCTAAAATATTACTCCACTCAGGGTCATACTGTGCTCTTACTTCTCCATCGACTAATTGCAATTCGGAATTTAGTTTGATGTTTTCAAACTCTACCGCTATTTTAATATTGGTTAAATAAGGTAATCGTGTCCATCCTTTCCCTGTATAGGTTCCTACTCCTTCAACTTCATTAATATGTACTGCAAAATCGGCAGCCATGAAAACCATGTCTTCTGCTAATGCTTCAGAATAGAGTGTAACATTCGCTAAATCGATTGTGGGTGCTATACCACAATCAATTACAGCCACATTCGTTTCTGGTTGTGTAAATTGATTAATGGCAGAAAAAGTAGTTACATCGCCTAAGCAAGTACCTCCTACTTGAAATTCATAGGTAGTACTCGGCTCTAAATCGAATAGTTGTGCTTCATTATTGGCTACTGGTGCATTAAACCAAATTTCTGTTCCAAGTTTTCTATATTGCACGATATAGGACAGATGATTTGGATTGTTCTGCCACATAATTTTGGCTTGTCGGGCAGAAACAGACTGTGCTATTACAAATTCTGGTGCATTACAATTTCCTGCATATACAAAATCGAATATTTCGCTATAGCCATTGTTATTGAAAACAGCGTCTTCTCCAAAACCCGGTTGGCTTACTGCTTTTACTCGCCAAGCATATTTTTTACCTAAGGTTAATTGCGGTAAGGTGAAATCATAATGAAGAATAGTGTTATTCGTAATTGTCTGCCAAATAGGAGCACCCACCATAAAAGCATAGTTTGACGGGGCTTGGTTGTCTAATAGTTCAATTAAAACGAACTCATACTCTATATTTGTGGCATTGATGTGTCTTGGTGTCCAAGTGAAAATGATGTTTTGCGGGTCTTGGAAATGTATTACTTCGTGATTGAAAGGAAGGTTTAAGAAAGGAGGATCATTATAAATGAAATAGAAAAACGTGCATGATTTTTGAGAGATAGGTTGATTGGTTATAAAATCATAGACTTCTATACAGAAACTATAATTGCCTTGCGGAAGAACACCACTATATTGCAATGGATTGATGCCTTGCAGGTTTTGCAATTCAAAATAGGGCGCTAAGTCTAAATTATTTAATTGTAATGATTCTCCTCCGTTTATGAATAAAGGTGAAGCACCAACAACAACAGGTGTGGATTGCGCTTGAATGCCGTTTCCTTGAATGTATAGTTTCAATCGGACTTGCCTGTTTACCACATTCAAATCGCTTGTGAAAATATTGACTAAATATTTTTGATCGGTTGTTGTGCTGTATTTTGCTACAGATGATAAATAGGGAGGAATTACATTACTGTTAACCTGAACAGGATAAATTTGTGCCCAACCTAATTGCACTAAACATACTAATACTAGAGTATAGAATAGTCGATTTGCTTTTTTGTATGTACTATTTATCATTTGATCTGGAATTTTGTTTGGTACTTTTGAATAAAGCTTTGTGCTAATTTTAATTCTAAATTATCAATAATTTTATTTTCTTTTTCTTTATTTATCCATTGAATATAGCAATTTTGCTTTTCATTGTCTATGCTGCTTTGGTATTTCTCTTTTACCTCATCGACAGATTCATTTTCTTCTAAAAACAATACTAATTTGAGATGAGAGATTGCGAAAGCATCTTTTTTATCGAGTGGAATATTCTCTTTTAGGATGGCTTGTTCTATTTGTTCGAATTGTTCTTTCCTGTTTCTTGTTACTTCTGTATTACTTAAATTGTACTTTTTTACGAAGTAATTCTTATTAAACAAATTCGTGTCGCGTGTATTGAAAAGAAGTTGCTTGATTGCATTTTCTGCTATTTTATTATATTCTATATTAAATTGTTTCATCTCTTGGATTTGTTCATTCAATATTGCTATACTATTTTTTAAGTCTTTTTCTTTCAATGCCTTCTTATCGGTAATAGTATCAAACGCTTCTAGTTGTTGAAAAACTGCTGCTTTTCTATTATTTATACTTTGCTTTAATGAATCTAAGTTTTTAAAATCTAACGTTGCAATTTGTTTTTCGATAGCTTTTTTGATTTTTAAAGCATCGTTTTCTATATAGGCATCGTCTATTTTTACTTTTAAACTGTTTTTTTCAACTTTTTGAACGGTTTCTGTTTCTTTGTCTTTTTTCTTTCCTCCACCAAAATTATAATTATAACCAAAAGTTACAGTCACTTCATTGATACTTGGTCTTGGATTTGTTCCTGAAGCGTTACTAAAAACTTGTGATGCGGAAAGATTAAAATTGTGTTGCTCAAACAATTTGTAACTCGATGTGAGTCTAAAGTTGAGATTTCGAACAGCAGATGTTTCACTATTGCTTTGATTAATAGCTGTACTGAACTGTGTTGTTAATTTGTCTTTTAAAAATTTCTTATTGACACCTAAAACAGTTCCGTAGGTTGAAGTTTCCATAATTCCTATAGTACTATAGGTAAAATTTAATGAAGATGAAAATGCCCATTTCGACTTCAATAAAGCATGTGAATAATTGGTGCTAAAATTATGAAAAGATGACAGTTGTCCTACACGAATTATGCCTCCTTGTTCGTTTGCTACTTGATTAAAAGAATAATTGAAAACAATATTTTTTTTATTCTTTTTTGTAGCTTCAAAATTGTAATTGGTATTGATATTAGCACTTCTTGATAATTGTCTATAATTAATCTGATCTACATTGTTCAACTCTGGGTTTACTTGATTGATCTGCGCAAACTGATCTGGATTCGCATTTGTGGTCGTTGTTTGATTGGTTATTGTGATATTAGATATTAATTTTTCGGAAAAACGCGCTGATGCGTTTAATGTTCCAACTAATCTATTAGTAGTGGTAACTTTTTTATTGTCTAAATTATCTTCTTGCACTCCTACATTTAATTGCAACATCACTTTGTCGCTAAAAAAAGGTCGAGAAAGATTAACCATTATGTTTTGCAAATCGTTAGCAAAAAAATAGGCTCCTAAAGTTTGATAGTTAGGGTCTACTCTTTCAAAACTAGTTCCTAATGTTGTTTTTTGTATTTTATAATCCAATCCTACCTTGTAGGCATTGAAATTTTGAGTCGAGGTTCTATTGTTAAAGAAAAGGCTTGCTATTCCTTTTTTTTCATTGGTATCTTCTGCTCTTGTATCTTGTGTTAAAGAAGAGTTAGAAATATCTGTGTATAATTTTAGGTCTTCATTTATTTTTGCCTCTGCAGAAATACTTACTACTAAATTTTCTTTTGGGGTGATGTCTTTAGCATCTGGAATGAATTGTAATGAATTGATTATATCTTTAGCATAAAAACCAATTACCCCTACTTTAAATTTATCTTTTACATATTCAACTTTGCTACCATATCCTATCCTTTTAAAAGCTGGTAAGGTATTTGGATTATCATCATCTTCTACTGCCTTTAGAAATCGACCGTACATGGCAGAGAATTTGAGTGGTCCATCTGGTGTTAGTTCTACTCCTGCTCCACTAAACTGATGCCCCGCTAATGAATAGGGAGAAAATGTCATACTTACATCTCCAATATGTGCCGTAATCCATTTGTATTTTGGACTAATGCTTAATCTGTTAAAATTGAAAGGTATCTTATAGTCTAATTGCCCTCCTAGGTTGGTGAAATTATAAGAAATAGGCATTGAAAAGGAATAGAACGAAAGGTTAACGTTTCCTGTAAAATTATATACGAAAGGTTCTCTTGCATTTCTATTAGAATTAAAATAGGTTGCTCCTGCTGAGATCCCTCCTCCAATTTTAAAAGGTTGCCCTGAAAATGATCCTAAATCGATAGATTGGGATTGGGATGGTTGACTGATTAATGCCAAAAATAGCATTAACAAAGAGGGTTTTAGTAGATTTTGGATACTTTTTTTGTGTCTTTTGAGTTCACAAAAAGCATTTGAACTGCTATTTGAAAAGAGTTGTTTAAAAAAATTGGCAAACAAAATTATATAAGTAATTATATTAGGGTTCACAGGGAAATTTTAAAAATTATAGGCTTTTTTGAACTTTAATATCGACCAACACATAGGAATTGGCTCCGTCATTCACAAATGATTTCACTTTGAGTAGTCCTTTTCTTCCATCGGCTGTTGCAAAGGGAATAATTCTAGGTAATACTCCATTATTAAAAGAAGTTGTTTCATTTGTAATTGATAATGTTTGTAGAAAAGCATCACTTGTCATGGCATTAAATTGATTTTCTGTGACCACTGTACAACTACAATTTTCTTGTTTATTTGTATAGGTTGTTGCTGTAGCATTAGGAATTGTTGCTAAACCAAAAGCATTTGTATTGGTTGGAGATACAAACACGTTTGAAGAAAAAGTGCTTCCTAAACCAAAGAAGACAATATCTATTAAAGATCCGTTATTAGAATCTATTTGATTGCTCTTATACATTGTTTTTTCTACAGTAGAATAATAACATCCAAGCGTGTTTTGAGCAGTATTGATTCCGAATTTTACATCATTTTGAATACTTAGGTTCGTATATGCTAAAACTTGAATGTTCTTTATAACCGTTTGCGTTTGTTTGCCATTTATAGCCGTTAATTTGATTTGGTAGTTTCCTTGACTATTGAAAACAAAGCTAGGATTTTCTGCTGTAGTATTTGAAGGATTGGCTCCAATTACTTCCCATGAGTAGGAAGTTGCACTTATCGTATTGTTTTGAATAAAAACTTTAACGGGTGCATTATAATCATTGTCTATTGGAAGGACAGTATAATCAAAGTCGGCATTCAATTCTGGTAATACATCAAATGTTATTGTTTTTTGCCCCACTTCATTGTTTGTGCCAACAGTGTTTAAAGTTATTGTATGTTGACCTGGCGTACTAAAAATTACATTGGTAGGTTGTGCATCGGTACTATTTACAGGCACACCTGATGTGAACGACCAATTATAGGACGCTATATTTTGCGATAAATTTGTTAATTGTATTTCTGCTGGTGCATAATTATTGATTAAGATTTCATAATTAAAATCGGTAGTAGGGCTTGTTTCTATAACAATTTGTTTTTCAATTGTTGAAACCGAACCATCTTTGTTTGATACTTTTAATTGTATTGTATGTGTTCCTGATTGCATAAAGCTCACTTCTCCTGGATTAAAATCGTTCGATGTTGCTGGCGAACCATTTTCAAATGTCCATTCAAAGGCCTCTCCTCCTGTTGATAGGTTGATGAACTTTGCTATTTTACCGTTTGGCGTTATTGTTTCCTCTATAACAAAATCTGCCTTTGCAACTAGCATTTCTTCTTTTAAGCAACTACAAAGAAGAATTAGAATGAAGAAAGAAATATGTCTTATTTTATTTTTTAACATTATGAATTTCGTTAATACGTTACAATTATTTCCTTAAAATTACTGAATGCTCCATCTTTGAACACTGCTCTAATGGCATATTCGTAAACATTCCCTGGGTTGATATTTGTATCTATATAGCTCATTTTATCTTTTTTAGGCTGAATAATTTTGAATAGAATATATTCACCGTCTTTTTTCCTTTTATAGAGCTGATATTCGTAGAGTTCTTTTTCTTTGGTTGACCAAAACAGCTCGATCCTTTTATTATTTCTGTCTACATGAAAATCAAATGATCTTATTGCTGGTTTTACTAAAGGCATCATTGGCGATGCGATTAAAGGTTCTGAAGGGTCACTTTCATTTCCAGCATCGTCAATGGCAACTATAGTATAATAATACTCTACTTTGGTTTCCAAATCTGTATCTGTAAAATCGGTAATCTTTCTAGAATCTATCTCTTTTATAACCATCCAGTCTTGTTCTTTTTCTGATCTTCTGTAGATTTTATGTTTTACTACATCATCGGAACTACTTTGAATGAACGTTATTTTTATACTCTTCTCTTCAAATAAATAATCTTTAATAACTGGTGAAGATGGTGGAATTAAATCTATTTTCTTTATTTCTACTATTTCCGAAAATCCTGATTCATTGTATCTATTATCTATTGCAATAACTTTATAGTATACTTTTTTGTTTAACGCTTTCGCATTAATAGAATCTCTATAAGAGTTATTCATCCAAACTGCTCTTGTTACTTGTGAGAACTCTTCTGTTGGAGTATAACCTCTAAATACTTTATAACCTTGTAGATCAATTTCGCTATTTTGTTTCCATTTTAATGAGACTACTCCTAATGAATCTATTTTCCCTTCTAATTGAATTGGAGGAAGCGGAGGTATTGAGTCAACCGGTTGCACTAATACTGGAAAAGAATCTCTGTATCCTCCTTCTTTTGCAACTGCTTGAATTTTAAAATAATTTGACGGTTTTAATTTAGTCTTTACAATATCTTTTCTAGATTGTGGTAATATATTTTGTTTTACCACTTGAAATTGTCCGTCTTCAGTATCTCCTTGCAAAACATTAAAACCAGAAATTTTAGATTCTCCTTCTTCTAAAAAATTCCATTCAATATTAACTTCCTCTTCTGCAATAACTCCTTTAGCAGTAATTTGAGGAGAAAATTCTAAAATATTAATTCCTTTTCCAGAAATAACCTCAGAAGGTGCACTTACCTCTCCAAAGGTATCTATACCTAAAATACGATAATAATACAGTTTTCCGTTTTCTTCTAAATTATCAGTATAGGAAATGAGTTTACTTTTACTTTCCCAAGAAAAAATGGGTGCTTTATTTAATCTTTTGAAATTTTTCCCATCTGTTGCTCTTTCCAAATGATAAGAAGAATATAAATTTTGTTGTGCTTCAAAATCCCAAATAATCATCACTGTATTGTTTCCAAAAATAGCTTCGGGTTTCAACGGAGGTGTTGTATCTGTTTTATCTTGTAATCCAATATATACAGATGCGTGTAAATCTCCAACTACTCCAAGCAAGGTTATGGTATAAACATATTTTTCATTGGGTTTTGCAGTGGTATCTTCTAAACCCCAACCCGCAGTTTTCGCCGCTAGAAAAGATTGTTCAGTACCCATTATTGCAAAAGCAAAACGTTGATTATTCTCATCATTTAACAACATCATTGTTTCAAGGTTAGTCCCTTTTCTTTCCACCTCGAAATCTTCTCCATAAATCGCTTGAGCAACAATTAACACAGTACTGTCTTTTTCTGCAATTTTTTCCCATTGTGCTAAAGGCAAAGGCAATAATTTTTCATGAAGTATAACTGTTTCATCTTTCATTATTGGATTGCCATCTCTTAAAACCGTTGTGCGCTGTACACTATATCCTGTCTTTAACGATTTTTTCCACAAAACTGGATCATCTACAGACCATTTCAATAAAATTTTATTATTGCTCACTTTTCCTTTAGCATATACGTTTGGAGCACGATAAATAGTATCTACTTGTGAGTAACTATATACCCCTAAAAAGAGGAAAATGATTGTATATATTTTTAAAAATTTCATTCGGATTAATTAATAATTATTTTTTTTGTTTGAACATTTCCTGGTGTCCTTAATACAATATAATATACTCCACTACTCACATTTAAATTATATTGTTTGGTATGAATTTTACTCGCAGGGAAGTTCGTAATGTTTACTAATGTCCCTAATGAAACTTCATAAATAGCTATTGAAATGGGTAAGGAATGTGCCAAATCTACTAGCACATTAAAACTGTCATTTTGATTAATTGGATTTGGAAAAACTTTAAACTCTTTAATGAGTATCGAGTTTGAATCATCCGCTGGTAATCCAGGATTTTCTTCCACAATTAATTGATTATAATCATACAACACACAACCAGAGCTATTGGTTGCTTTCAATCCTATTTCATATACGCCAACATCAGAAAATTTAACGATAGCGGTTTGTGAATTTTGCGAAAGAATCTCAGCTTGTGAAGGAAAAATCCATTCATAATTTTCATTTGTACTTTCACTTACATTAATTAGTATTATTTCTTGATCTTTATAGGTCTGTGAAGCAACCAAATATTCGGACTCAATTGATTCTGAAAGTATATCTATTGTCACTGTATCTGTATAACTGCAACCGTTTGAAGATGTTACCACTAAAGTATAATCTCCCGATTGATTTATAGTTATAATAGGGCTTGAGGACGTGAAACCATTTGTACTTGTCCAAGAATAGGTTAAATTTACTCCAGTAGCACTTCCGTCTATTGTAGCTGATTGATTTTGACACAGCGTTATTGTATCCTCTAAATCAAAGAAAACAGGTGTTTGTTGAGCAACTGTATAACTAAATGGAATGATACAATTACTTACTAGATCTGTAATTGTTCCCGTATATAGCCCTCCACTTAAACCAGTAACTGAAAACCCACTTAGTGTTGTATTATCCCATTGAATTGCAAAAGAACCACTACCTCCTGTGACTTGCAAATCAATACTTCCTGAATTGAGCGCAACGCAATCTACATCTTGAATTGTTTCTTGAATTACAATTCCTCCAGATGCTTGCACTTCCCCACCTGTGAATAATTTTTCACATCCATTTGAATCGGTTACCAATACTACATAGTTTCCAACAGAAACGTTTGTGATAGTTTGTGTTGTTTCTCCATTATTCCATAAATAGGTATAACTACCTGTACCTCCTGTAGGCTGGATTGTTATGGTTCCATCAGTGGCACCACCACATGAAACGGCTGTGCTTACAAAACTTCCTGCTAAAGGATTTGGCGCGACAAGAGCTATTGACAGTGTAACTGTTGCATTATTTTGATCACTAACCGTTAGGGTGTAATTCCCTTCTGACAAATTAGAGATTGTTGCTTGATTGCTTATTGTTCCGTTTGGATAGTTCCATGTATAAAAATAGGGAGGAACCGCTCCAGAAACATTTGCTGTGATTTGACCGTTATTTCCTCCATAGCAACTTATATTTTGAAGTGTACTTGTAGTTACTACTAATGGACTTGGTTCGGTTATAACAATATTATTGATTGTTTTTTGACACCCTAGCCCATCTGTAACTATCACACTATAAGTACCCGCTGGTATATTAGAAAGATCTTGGCTTGTATTTCCATTGTTCCAAAGATAAGTATAGGAACCATTTCCTCCTGTAACATTTATATCTATATTTCCTGTTGCTTGCCCATTAATTAAAACATTTGTTGTGCTAACAAGTGTTGCAATTAATTCTGGACTGGTTGTGATTGGAATACTTGCTGTTGTTATTGTACAATTATTTACATCTCTTATTGTACAACTATAATTACCTACTCCTAATGCACTTATATTTTGACTATTAGAAATAATTGTATTGGCTGCATTTCTCCATTCATAAGTATATGGTGTTGTTCCACCTGAAACATCTATGCTTATACTTCCAGAATTGGTTCCGAAACAAATTATATTAGTAGTGTTAACCATATCAATGATTAAAGGTGTCGGTTCTGTTAAATTATAACTTGCAGAAAATGTCCCTTGAGGTATATTTGAATCTGTAATAGTAACGGAATATGTTCCAGCTCCTAATCCTGAGACTATAGGTGTATTTCCTCCATTACTCCAGTCTATTGTATAGGGTGGCAAACCTCCTGTAGGGCTAACTTTTAAACTTCCTACTAGATCCCCATTACAGTTTATAGGTGTTAGTACACTTATTGAGGCTTCTAATGGCTGAATAACTCCAACTGTGTAGGTATTTGTAATGCTACAACCTTTACTATCTGTAATTATTACAGTATATGTTCCTACTCCAATATTGCTCAATGTTGCATTATTTGATCCTATTGGACTAGCATTCATAGACCAAGAGTAACTATAGGGCAATGTTCCACCTGCAACTACAATAGTAATACTCCCATCTGTTGCTATTGCTGTTGAAACTGGGACTACCGTTTCTGAAATGAAAGCCAATTGTGATGGTTCAATTATTTGAATATTATTTATTGTAATAGTACATCCTTTTGAATCGGTAATTGAACAGGTATATATACCAGATGCTAAATTGCTAACATCTTCTGTTGTGGCTATTATTTGATTTTGTTGGTTTTTCCACTCATAAGTATAATTTGGAGTTCCTCCTGAAGTTGATATATTTATAGTTCCATCATTAGCTCCAAAACAGCTTATATCATTCTTTATAAAACTTGCCGTTAACACTTGAGGTTGTTGAACTGTAAAAGTCTGTGTTCTAATAATGTTATTCGCATCTCTAACTTCCACAGTGTAAGTTCCTGCTGGTAGATTTGATATTGATGCTAGATCTGTTGGTTCTGAAAAAGGAATATTTGACCCTGACCAGAAATATTGATACGCATTTCCTGATGAATATGGTGTTCCACCAGACACTATTGCCTCTAAACTAGCGGTACTGTCTCCAAAGCAATTTATTTCACTATTTTGCTGAATCGTTAACAGGTATGGTGGAGGTGCTGTTATTGTATAATTTTGAGTTGCGGAACAACCATTTGAATCTGTAACTGTAAAGCTATAATTCCCCGCAGTAACATTGCTTAAGTTTAAAGTTGTATTTCCAGTATTCCATAAATATGTATACGAACCCGTACCACCAGATACATTATGGTTAATTGCTCCGTTATTTATGGCAGGGTCTAGAAGATTAGTTATATAATTTAAAGAGATCGCTATTGGAGGGTTTTCATTAATAACGAGATTATTTATACTTTGACTACACCCGTTTTGATCGATAACGGTACAACTATAGTTTCCTGCTCCTTGACTACTAATTGTTGCTGTTGTTTCTGAAATTGACACTCCATTTTTTTTCCATGAAAAAGTATAGGGTGCTGTTCCTCCAATGGTTGTTAATTCAATTTCACCATCTGTTCCACCGTTACAACTTACATTGGTTATTGTATTTGTTACTTGAAGAACATTGGGTTGTGTCAATGTATAAAAAATCTCTTTTGTACCACCAGCACCATCAGCATCTGTTACTACAAGCTTATAATCCCCAGCTGACAAATTAATAATTTGTGTATTTGATGATAAAAATATAAGTGCTGGGTTACTTTTAAACCATTGATAAGTATATCCAGGTCTTCCTCCTGTAGCACTAGCGCTTAATTTACCATTATTTGCTCCATTACAAGTTATATTTTGATCTACTGTTATTTCAGGTACTAATAATGGTGGGTTTTGTAGCGTATAGGTTTCTGTATCTGTACAGCCATTGGCATCTGTTACCAACACTGTATAAGCACCTGCGTAAAGGTTTGAAATATCTTCCGAACTCGTAGTAGCAAAAGTTGCACCTGATATATTATAAATATTATCAAACGACCAAGAAAAAGTATAGGGAGGTGCTCCATTGTTTATTGTAATGTCTATATTTCCTGAATTCTCATTGTTTAACAATGGTTCAACAATAACTGGGTTTGAGGCAACTGTAACTCTCGTATTAGGCTCTATAACAGTAACCGTCTGTGAACCATCTGGAGCTATACAATTATTTCCATCTCTAACAAGCATATTATAATTTCCCGCTGTTAGGTTTACAAATTCATTACTCAATTGCCAATTTACTCCTCCATCTTTACTATATTCATAAGGTGCTGTTCCTCCAGTTGCGGTAACTGTAATACTTCCTGTAGCCTCATCTTTACAGATAATATCTGTTTTTATTGTTGAGAATTCTACTTTTGATGGAGCTGTTATGGTGAAGTTTACAGAATAAGCAGGATTTGTATTTATACCATTATTAATAGATTGAAAAACAATATCAGTATAGACTCCTTGGCCTAAGCCTGATAGAACATAGGTATTATTGGCACCAAGTGAGGAAATATTTAATACACTATCTGGAACTCCATCTTTTTTATATGTCAAATTTAAATATTCTCCTGCGTTTAAATTTCTATCGAAAGTAAAGGTTGCACTTCCGCTACTACTATTGTTACACTCATTTTGAACCAAGACAGGTGAACCTACAATTTGTGGAGAACATGGGATAATATTATAATTTACTATATTTGAAAAAACATTTTCTCCAGTTATTGAAGCGTCTGAATCTATTAATGTTTTAAAATAAATGTTACCGCTGTAGTTTGCTGATAAATAAGTAGTCTTATTAAATACAAAATCTTGATTAAAGCCTGTATTTATATTGGTATTTGTATAGTTTATTCCGTCTGTACTATAATACCAAAAAAAACGTTGTGTCCCTGTACAACCTTCTGCTTTTAAAGTAATAAAATCGCAAAAAGTATTTGTTATCGTTGGTTGTACTAGAACCTGATTGGAAATTATATCTATATATGGTGGATCTTGATTAAATGGAGAGTCAGAACCTCCACTCCCTCCAATTAATTTGCCTGAACAAGAATTTATAGATGTGTAGAATATTCCTGCATCCCATTCATCTCCACAAAAACCACTACAAGTATAACTGTCTGGTTGTCCATCTTCGAACAAAAATTCTGTAGGTTGCTGATTAAATATTAAATATCTTTCATTAGATGAAATTGGATGAGTTGAAATCGGATTAATTAAAACACCATTTGATTTAACATAATATTCAAAATATAATGCTCCACCTGAAGAATAAGTATTCGTCTTCATAATATATAGTGTCTGCCCATTTAAAGACTCACTATTCAGCATAAAAAGGATGGCTACAAAAGCCATATATATTTTAAACAATCTCTTTACCTTCATTTTTAATTTTTTAATAGTTTTTGTTAAAAACTTTGTCGTTTGTATTTGTAAACTCTCCACTATTCAAAGAATAAATAATTTTAAATTTATATGCTCCTATAGGCAAACTTGGAAAATTGCTCTCAATTAAAAACTTAAATTGATCGTATTTCCCCCAATTAATTGGTGCGCTCATATATTTGTTTATCATTTGATATTTCATATCGATATAATCTTTTTTATAAGCCAACGGAAGGTTGTATTTAAATGGTAACCTTTCTTTTAAAATATTTGAATTGGAATCATTTTGTAAATACACTTGATAGTATAAAGGAATCTCTATTGCTTTCATAGGTGGTATTCCTAAAAGATTAGTGTTTCGATTAGTTATTAAAATGTTTTCATCTAAAGGATAGTTTTGATATAATAATGGATAAATTGAATTAGTATAATATGAATCATCTAGTATAGCTTCAACTTGAATCAAAGGTCTGTTGTCTGTATATTGATTCCCAAACAATTCTGCTTCATTAAATATTTCATAAGGAGTTGTCTTATAATGTAGGGCGTGAACATCTGCAGTTAAAATTTCCAAAATATCACCTGCTTTTTGAATGGATTCCATTTTACTCGTAAATGTTGGATGCTTACTCGATGTGAAATTATACTCCAGTATTATTTTATTTGTATTTGTATTATTCTGAGCTTTTGCCATATTATTTGTAACCGTTACTTCATTTACCTCTGTAGTATTATTTGCAGAACTTGAAACGTCTCCAGTAACAACATTTTCCGTTAAATGGGTAGTGGTTTCAGCATTTGCTTCTGGATATGCTATGATTTGCAAATGATTTGTAGTACTTAAACTAATATTATCATATGGAAAAGTAATTTTATTTTCAGTAGTATTATAGATTATGTCATTCTTGCTTTTTAAATTTTCCCCTTGTTTAATTTCTCCTTTTATATTCCAATTAGAAATTGTTCCATCAAATAAATAATCTTGACCACGTTTCAATTTTAGATAAACATTCTTATGCTCTTCAGGATAAAAATTATTACTCTCTATCACAGGATATGAATAGGCTATATTATCTAATGGCACATATTCAGGAGCGTTTCCTGTGGTAAATGAAAATGTTCGTACTTCTTTACCAGATCCATCACCGCTGGTCAATACTCCCCAAGTAGCTCCGTTTTTTTGTTCTAATCCAACTTCTACCCTTGCTTGTATAGTTGTATTAGGTGGTAATATATCGTCTGAAACAAAATTAACTTTTGTGTTATTATCTATCCACTCTAATGTTCCAACTATATTTTGCCCCTCATGCATCAATTCGAATTTATTAAGACTAATTCGCACCGTTTTGGTTGTTCCACTTGTGTCTTCAATTGAGAATGGTGTTAACATTGCATAATTAAAAGCAACTTGTGGTTTTTTAAATACATCTACTTCATTATTATTATCTGGACTTACATCTGATATTACAGGTACTCCTAATGGATTAGACATCCCTATAAATTCGCATTTTTCTCCAACTTCAAACTTAAAGCGTAATCTTCCTTTTATTAATCCCCCTAAAACTTTATAATAAATCCCTAGATAACCTTCCATATGTGTTGGATTAGGAAATTCTCCTCTTAGCATTGCAGCTACCCCAGCTTCTAAAATTGAGAATCTTCTTGTTTTCCCAAAAAGTTTTACTTTTATTCCAACTTCTCCATAAATATAGGCATAAACTTGTCCCATTGAGTACCAACCGTCATTTCCTACTAGTCCTTCCATTCCAGCACATGAAACACCGTTTAATTTTCGGTGTAAAATATCAAATCCTCCACCAGCTTCAAGAAAAGCATAGAAAAAACCATAATCACCACCTAATTGTACCGAAAAATTCAATCCAAAAGCAAATCCTTTTCCATCATTCAGTAAACTTAAATCTCGATTATCATTTAAAATATCGGGTCCTAAAATTTGTAATACTCTTGGGTGTGGAGGTGTTTGTGTTGGAAGTACATCACCTGTCATAAAATAGGCCTGAACATTAACATCATAAATACCTATTTTAAATATTGCACCCAACTTATCTAAAGGAGTTCCAACATGTAAATAGGATTTAGCTGGGCTTGAATACATATGTACCATTCCAAACTTATTATTTGCACCCGAACCTTTAAGGCCTTCTAATTTTAAGTACAGCTCAAATAATCCATCAAACGAATTATTTAGGAAGTCTTTTTCAATACTTACAAAGACTCCAATTTTCCCATCTTTAGCCACCTCAGAAACTGGATGCCTTGTTTTGGCAATTTCTAACAGATTTCCTTGTGCCAAATATCCATTCATTTCTTCTGCTTCATCTCCTTCAAAAATTGTATCATAGCTTGCCCATGTACTACTTAATGATCCTTCTGTTTCTCCATCACCAGCCATCATCGCTCCTTCTCCTAGGAAATATAATCGGTTTAATCCTCCATATTGATTGTATTCTAACTCTATAAATGCTTTAGCCTTAAATGAAGTTGTTTTTCCAAATTTAATTTTTGCACCAGCCCTTAATCCTAACCCGTATTCTTCATTTGGTAAATATCTTGAAGTCTCATACGTCCACATCATGTTACCATCAGAACGTTTCATACGATAAGACAGTCCTCCTTCAATTTTTTCAATTCCAAATTTATTATTTGAAGAGGTGTTAATGATTTGAAAATCGGCAAACCAGTATCTGAAATCTTTTTTAGCAAACATTGCTTTTGCCTTTCCTTCTATTTTTATTTGTTTTAAATTAATTTCTAATTCTCCTTTAAAACCTTTTCCATAAATTGAATCGTTCTTAAAAATATCAATATGCCCATATAAACGAAATGAGCTTTTTTCAATATCTATAGTAATAGATTCTACATCTACTCTATCAAATTTATAACTTTGAAATTCTTCTTCCTTAAACTTTCCAAGTATTTTAACTTCTGTATCAGCATAGATCCCTGAATTTTCCATCAAATTTAGTTTGATTTTCAAACCAATTCCAACAGTAGTTGCATCTGGTGTAACCAAATGAATATTTTCAAAACTTACTGGGAAATTACCGAACTTTGCTTCACTTGGGTAACCAAAATAGGAAGCTTGAATATAAGGTTGTTCATATGATTTCAATCTAAGATTCTGAAAAACAATTCCTTTAAACTGATAAAAATCTTCCTCACTTTGTACTACTTGGTCATTATTATTAGACAACGGATCCTCTCCTACATCACCTCCTAAATTCATCCAACCATTTAAAAAAGCTTCTCCTCTGAACTCTCTAGTATTATTATCTAATTCCATTTTAATCCAAGAGTTTTCAAGAAAAACCATTTTCCCTTTAAACATCTTACAGTCTGCACTATCTACCTTGACAATTAATCGATATATATCTTTATTAAAAGTTCCAGAGTATTTTAGGTTAGAATCTAATGCTGCTGGTTTTATATTTCCTGAGAGTTTTGCTCCTGTTAACCTATTTGTAACTAAATCAACACTCAATGTATCAATAGTGAATTGCCAACCTGATGCGTTACCTTTATCTAATATATTATAACCCGCAAACTTACCAGAAACTCCGAAATTATCAATTAATAAATTTGTAGATTCAAACTTAGTTCTTTCTTTAGTACTCTTATTCTTAAACTCTTTTGGCAAGGTTATACTCAACTCATTAGCATAGAAACCTCGCCATGCATTTGTATCTCCTCCTGGAAAAAGTTGATTTGCAACATAGATTTCAGGAAAAACGACCGAGCTTGAATTTTTCGTATCGCTCATGTCGAAAACCATTTCTTTTAGATTAAAAATCCAGCCTTCCAAATCATTTATTTCAAAATTTGGTAAATTTAATTGAATTAACATATCGCTCCAGCCAGTTGCAGACATTTCAATTTTAGCACCTACATATTTTGGATTATCAATTGCGTTAATTCCATCATCACTTAAATCTTTATTATGATTAATTCTTTCTCCATTGCTATCTACTGGTACAACTAAAGACCTTGCTAATCTTATGTCCATATCGAAAGTAAAGAATTTAAAACCATCACAATCGAACTCGACAAATGACTTGCTATTAATTTCTCCTGATTCTTTATTAAAATCACCTCCAATAATACTTAAAAGCATTTTACCGCCAAATTGAGGGAGCGTTTGGTTACCAATTAAATAAAGCTTCCAATCACCAATAACTCCACCATCATGAGAAAGTTTTAATTTATCAGCAGCAAAATAAAGATAAACATTTTCATATTTTGTTTCAATTCTTGCAAACGCTGTTAATTCTAAATATGCTGGCGTGACTTTTGCTTTTACTATTGCCATTTCTGCTTTAAAAGCATCTTTAGTATAACCTGAAAGACCAATTGGCAATTGTATTTCTTCAAAACCAGTTAATTTTTCAACAAATTTCAAATTTTTATTAGTAAACAACTCATCTGCAAATGCTTTTAAAGAATCCCCTACAAATGTTGAACTACTAACAGGCGACAGCTTAAGGTTTTCATTCTTTTTAAAAACTTTCTTAAATGCAATTTTGGCATCAAGCTTAGAAAATTTTGAAACTTCAATTTTCTTATGACTTAATGTATCTGATAATGGAATGTTTTCTATAGCATGTAGACAAGAAGTATATAATAATAAAAAAGATAAAAACCTAGGAATCATGGGTGTCGTTTTTTGCAAAAGTACTTTTTTAGAATGATTTACTGTAAGGTTTTTAAAAAATAAAAAAGCAACTCATAACAAATGTTGTAATGAACTGCTTAATCACTTTTACTATTTTTTTAAACTATTATTTATTCTATATATTTACGTAATAAGAAATTAGTAGAACTATCATGAGTGTTAAGATTTCCTGTATTTAATTCTTCCAAAATAGAATTAGCTAATTGTTTTCCTAATTCAACTCCCCATTGATCATAACTGAAAATATTCCAAATAATTCCTTGTACAAATATTTTATGCTCGTAAAGTGCAATTAAAGAACCTAATGACTCTGGAGTTAACTTTTCTATTAAAAGGGTATTTGTAGGTTTATCTCCTTCAAATATTTTAAAAGGTAATAAAGAATCTGCTTTTTCTCCTATTATTTTTGCTTTCTCAAATTCTGCTTTTACCTGTTCTTTCGTTTTCCCCATTAACAAAGCCTCTGTTTGCGCAAAAAAATTAGACATCAATTTATCATGATGGTTTTTATCTCCATGCAATGATTTTTTAAATCCAATGAAATCGGTTGGAATTAACTTTGTCCCTTGATGTATTAATTGAAAAAAAGCATGTTGTGAATTTGTTCCCGGTTCTCCCCAAATAATAGTTCCTGTTTGATAATTTACAAGTTTACCATCTCTACCAACACTTTTTCCATTACTTTCCATTATTCCTTGTTGTAGATAAGGTGCTAATTTTTGAAGATATTGTGTATATGGAATTAAAGCTTCTGTTTCTGCTCCAAAAAAGTTATTGTACCAAATACTTAGAAGCGCTAAAACAACAGGTATATTTTTATCAAAGGATGTTTCTTTAAAATGAATATCCATTTGATTAGCTCCTTTTAAAAGTTTATTAAAGTTATCAAACCCAACAGCTAAACTTATACTTAATCCTACAGCACTCCATAATGAGAAACGTCCTCCAACCCAATCCCACATTGGAAAAATATTTTCTTCTGCAATTCCAAATTGAGTTACATTTTTAATATTTGTTGAAACCGCTACAAAATGCTTTGTTATGTCTTCTTGTTTTGCCGATTTCAGAAACCACTTCTTAATTGTTTCTGCATTTGATAATGTTTCTTGCGTAGTAAATGTTTTTGAAACAATTACAAAAAGTGTTGTTTCAGGATTTATTTTCTTTAAAACTTCATTAACATGATCTCCATCAACATTAGATACAAAATGTATATTTAAATGGTTTCCATAATATTGTAGTGCTTCGACAACCATTGCAGGACCTAAATCTGAACCTCCAATTCCAATGTTTACTACATCTGTAAAAACTTTACTTGTGTAGCCTTTTCTGCCTCCATCAATTATTTCATTAGTAAATTTTTCAATTTTCTTTTTAACTTCAAAGATTTCTGGAATTATGTTTTTACCTTCAAATTTAACGACGTCTGATTCATTTGATCTTAAAGCAGTATGTAAAACAGCTCTATTTTCTGTCTGATTAATATTTTCTCCAGAAAAATAATCTTTAATTGCTTTATCTAAACCTACTTCATTCGCTAATTCTAATAGGAGTTTAATCGTTTCTTCTGTAATCTTATTTTTAGAATAGTCAATAACAAAATCTTGCCATTTTATGTGAAATTTTTCAACTCTTTCTTTATCAATAGCAAACATTTCTTTCATAGAGGTTTGTTTTACTTCCTCAAAGTGAGCTGTTAACTTTCCCCATGCCAAAGTTTTCGTTGGATTTACTATTTCTAAAGCCATTACTCTCTAAATTTATTTTTCATTACGCTATCTAACTCTTTTTTTAAGGGCTCAATATAGGTTAAGTATTTTGCCTTATCTTTTTCATTCATTGGTTCAGCATTTGGAAGTTGCAAACGAAATGGATCTACTTGCACTCCATTTTTCCAAAATCGATAACAGACATGTGGACCTGTTGCTAAACCCGTACTCCCTACTTTTCCAATTATTTGTCCTTGAGAAACTCTTTCTCCATTTCGAACTAGAATTTTAGACATATGTAAATATTGAGTAGAATATGTACTATTGTGTTTTATTTTTACATAATTACCGTTACCAGATGTATATCCTGCTCTTTCAACAACTCCAGAGGCTGTTGCTTTTATAGGTGTTCCGTGTGCTGCTGCATAATCTGTTCCATTATGTGCTTTCCATCTTTTTTGAACAGGATGAAAACGCCTTCCAGAGAAACGAGAAGATATTCTAAAATAGTCTAATGGCGCTTTTAAAAACATACTTTTTAGACCATTTCCATTTTCATCATAGTAGTCAGCTACTTTTTGATCTGATTTAATTTTATATGGGAAAGCATAGATCTTTTTCCCTTTATGTTCAAAATATGTTGACTCTACATTTTCAATTCCTACATATATAGAATCCTCAATAAATCGTTCGTTTATTGTTACAGAAAATTTATCTCCTTTTTGAATTTTAAAAAAATCTATTGAATATTCGTAAACTTTAGCTAGTTTAGATGCAAATCCTGGACTAACTCCTGCTTTTGATAGAGTTTCAGACAAAGACCCTTCTATTTCAGCCGCAATTGTTCTTCTTTTTAAAGAGGTTGGTTTTTTCTTATTACTTACATTAACTGAGTCTCTAAAATCTAAAACGGAGTATTCTATTTTATTATTTATATAAACCAGTGCCTTTAATTCATTTGGTTTTTCTTTATTAAAAAATAATAAATATGGCTTCCCAATTTTTATTTTTCTTGGATTAAACGAATCCCTAACTTTTTCAACTGCATCAAATGTTTTTAAGCTATCTGGCAAAGTATATTTTCCAAGTATTAAGCTTAAATTGTCTCCTGATTTAATAGTATCTTTTATTACTTTAAAATCATTAAATATAAAGCCATAATCTTTTATTATAGGCTCTTTATTTACTACAACTTTTGGTTTTTCTGTTTTCTTTTCTTTTGATTCACAAGAAAACAACATTATCAATGATAAAAATAATAATACTATATACTTCAATGCTTTTGCTTTTTAAATATTTTTTTATGCTTCTTCTCCCCAATTTTCTAATTCTTCTTTTGACCATAATTCTGGGAAGAAAATTCTCTTTTGATACTTTGGTAACATGTATTTTTTCCAGTCACTCCCTCCAGTTGCTTCATGATTTCCAGGAACACTTTCAATATACTTTTTAGCTGCATTAAAATGTCCCATTACCCAAGTGATATTTACTGTTTTATCTAAGTGACGCATTGCTGCTATTAGGGTTTCATTTTTTTGAGATTCTTCAGGTAATTGTTTGTATTTTTTCCACAAATTTATTGTGTTATACTCTTCCATAAAATCTAAGAAAACTTTTTTATACTTCTTTTCAAATTCTTTAATAAGAAATGATTTTTCTCCTGTTTTATAGTCTTTACCTGCTGCTTGCCAATATAAATGTTCAAAAGCATGCTCATAAGAAGTATTTCTATCTATTGTACTTCTAAATCGATAATCAATTAGATTAATTAAATCTGTTAACGCAAACTCTATTAATCGATATTGAGCGCTTTGAAAACCGCTTGCAGGAGTAAGTGTATTTCTAAATTTCAGATATTGCTCTGGTTCCATTCCATCTGTCATTATTGTAAATGATGTTGTTAACATATCAAAATAACGGCTAATTCTACCTAATCTTTCGGTAAAAAAGGCTGCCGTAGGTTCTTCTGTATGCGACAATTGATCTATTTCCCAAAGAATCATTTTAAAAAGCAACTCATTCACCTGATGATACATGATAAAAACCATTTCATCTGGTAATGTTGTTCTTTGAATTTGTAAATTCAGTAATGCATCTGTTTGAATATAATCCCAATATGTTATAGGTTTAGACCATAACAAGCCCTCAAGATGTGTATCTGTATTTTGGTTTATTGCTTTATATTTTTTTTCAATTTGTTCTAATTGACGATATCGCTCTTGCGTTATTTCCATTATTTAAAATTAATATTATGCTTTAAATTACTATAACTCTCTATGTCAGCTTTTAATGATCCGACGGCTAAACTTGCTTTCAAACGAATAGGTATTTTATTTTTATCATCTGAAATCCAGACAGTTAAACTCTCTTCTTCTTTAAAAACTCTACCTGCTTGAACATACGGTCTAAAAATTTTACATGAAATTTTTCCAAATTTAGTTTTTATATCTTCTTTACCAAGGAATTTTAACTTAAACTTTGTAGTTTCATTATCAAAAAACATATCTATTGAAATAGACTCTCCTTCTTTTAACGTATCTATTTGTGGATGATTACGTAAATAATAAAAAGCAGACACTATATCTTGAACATTTTCTGGTACAGAATACGTATTCTCTGTATTATTTTTATAGTCTTTAACTCTTACTGTGTTATTATCTTGATTAAAAAAGCCTTCTTGATATTTTGTATAACCTCCTTCATCTATTTTTCTTAGAAATTGATATGGTTTACCTGTTTCTTTATCAAAAAAACTTTGATAATCGTCTTTTACTTTAAAGAAAAATTTAGCCATTCCAACGGTCCAACCTTTTCCTTCAACATGATGCACCTTTTTATTATTCCTTGTAGATTCTTTAATTTCTAAACTAGCATATCCTGCATTTACTAATCCGTAATGTATACGTAGTTTAAAAAATTCTCCTGTTCCAAAAGTGTCTTGTTTTTTGACGAATGAATTTGTAGTCACAAAAACCAATACGAGTAGTATAATCTTTTTCATAATTTTTACTTTTTTAGAGAATTAAGTACAATTTCTGTTCCAAAAATAATAAACAAAAAAACCCAGTCAAAATAATGACTGAGTTTTTATGCTATTAACCAACCAAAAACTATAAATTATGAAAACTTACTTACAAATCCAAAGATAATGCTATCTCCTTTTTTGCGAGTGCAAAGGTATATAGTTTTCTGAGTATTTCTCACAAAAACAGCAATTTTAACCATTTTAACAGAAATATCTTTAACAAAATCGGTTATTTTTTAATAAAATGAAAAAATATTCACTTTTTATAATGTACCTCGTAAAGCTTGCTCTCTTTCAATAGATTCAAAAAGTGCTTTGAAGTTACCTGCTCCAAATCCTCTAGCTCCCATTCTCTGAATAATTTCAAAAAACAATGTTGGTCTATCTTCTACTGGTTTAGTAAAAATCTGTAATAAATAGCCTTCCTCATCAGCATCTACCATAATAGATAACTTTTGTAATTCCGAAATATCTTCCTTCATCATATCTTTATGAGCGCCCAATCTTTCTGGAATAGCATCGTAGTAAGCTTGTGGTGGTGGTGGTAAAAACTCAATTCCTCTTGCTTTTAATTCACTTACCGTTTTTATAATATCATCTGTTGCAACAGCTATATGTTGAACTCCTGATCCTTCATAAAAATCTAAATATTCTTCAATTTGAGATCGTTTATTCCCTTTTGCTGGCTCATTAATTGGAAATTTCACTCTTCCATTTCCATTACTCATTACTTTACTCATTAGAGCAGAATACTCTGTATGAATTTGCTTATCATCAAAAGAAAGGAAGTTTTCAAACCCCATTACATCTTCATACCATTTTACCCAAGTATTCATTTCACCCCAACCTACATTTCCTACCATATGGTCAATATATTTTAACCCAACTGGTGTAGGGTTATAATCAGATTTCCATTCTTTAAACCCTGGCATAAATGTTCCACTATAGTTTTTACGCTCCACAAACATGTGTACTGTTTCTCCATAAGTATAGATTCCTGCTCTAACTACTTCTCCATGTTCATCTGTTTCAACAACTGGCTCCATAAATGATTTTGCGCCACGCTTTGTTGTTTCTTCATAAGCACTTCTAGCATCTTCAACCCATAAAGCAATTACTTTAACTCCATCTCCATGTTTTACTATATGATCATTAATTGGTGATTTACTATTTAATGGCGTTGTTAACACTAAACGTATTTTATCTTGCTTTAATACATAACTTACAGAGTCTTTAGCTCCTGTTTCTAATCCTCTATATGCTAATGATTGAAAACCAAAAGCTGTTTTATAGAAATGAGCTGCTTGTTTTGCATTCCCAACATAAAATTCTACATAATCTGTTCCCAAAAGTGGAAGAAAGTCTTGAGCTCCTTCAAATATTTTTTCTAAACCGTAGTTTACTGATTTCACTTCTTTACTCATAATATCTTATATTTTAAACTTTTTACAGTTCTAAATGTTGTGTTTAATTTTAATTTTAATCTAACCAAGATTGATAATACTTTTCATCTGCAATTTTCATTGCTTCTTCTGTAACCATTAGTGGTTTAAAAGTATCCACCATAACAGCTAGTTCTTGTGTCTCTGTTTTTCCAATACTTCTTTCAGTTGCTCCAGGGTGTGGTCCATGAGGAATACCTGCTGGGTGCAAAGAAATATGACCTGCTTCTATATCATTTCGACTCATAAAATCACCATCTACATAATATAATACCTCATCGGAATCTATATTACTATGATTATATGGCGCAGGAATTGATTCTGGGTGATAATCATACAATCTTGGAACAAATGAACAAATCACAAAAGCATCTGTTTCAAATGTTTGATGCACAGGAGGCGGTTGATGAATTCTTCCAGTAATTGGCTCAAAATCATGAATTGAAAAAGCATACGGATAATTATAGCCATCATATCCTATAACATCGAAAGGATGTGTCGCATAAACCATGTCTATAATTTCATCTCTTTTCTTTACTTTTATTACGAAATCTCCTTTTTCATCATAAGTTTCCAACTCATTTGGCCTACGAATATCTCTTTCGCAAAATGGTGCGTGTTCAAGCAATTGACCAAACCAATTTCTATATCTTTTAGGAGTGTAAATAGGCCTTCTAGACTCTACTATGAACAATCTATTATCTTCTGTGTCAAAATCTATTTTATAGATAATTCCACGAGGGATAACTAAATAGTCTCCATATTTAAAGTCTAAATTTCCTAATATAGTTCTTAATTTACCTGTTCCTTTATGAATAAATATAACTTCATCTGAATCTGTATTTTTATAGAAATACTCTGTAGTTGATTTCTTAGGTGCTGCTAACACAATATGACAATCTGTATTTGTCAATACAATTTTTCTACTTTCTAAAAAATCATCTTGTGGAGCAACTTGAAACCCTTTTAATCTATATGATTGTATATTATTTTCTTTTGCAATTTTAGGCGCTACACTATATTGATTTTTTATTTCTTTAACTTGTGTAGGACGATGTTCATGATACATATTAGTAGACATTCCATCAAAACCTATTGTACCAAACAACTGTTCGTAATACAAATCTCCATTAGGTTTTCGAAATTGTATATGACGTTTATATGGAATATTTCCTAGTTTGTGATATATTGGCATTTTCTTTTATTTTTAAGTTTAAAAATTTTAAGTACATACAACATATATACTTTTTATAAATCAAAAAGAAACGATTCATTCAGGATTTCTCTTGATGAGGAATTTAAGGTGTGATAGTAATTCTGACCAATGTAATTTCATAATCATACAAATATCGTAAATATTTTTGAATATTTAAAACTGGAAACCAACTGAAAACCAAGTATAATGATCACGCGTTTCGGGTGACCATGAATGTTTTATCTCAATAGGACCTATTAATGTTTCATAACCATATCCCAATGCATAACCTGAGTAGCTTGGCTTGGTTAACCAGCCATCTAAATTTTCAAAAATTTTCCTCCCGACATTAGCATAATTGGCACTAAAATTAGCATGATGCTTTTTGAAAATTTCATAATCAAATTCTAAAGTTCCTTTTACATAACTATCTCCTACAATTCCAACAAAATCATACCCGTAAAAGGATCTAAAATTATTAAATGGTGCAAATCCATATCCTCCAAGAGCAAAATCTAAATAACTAATAGTATTCTCACCAACTGCAAATCCGCCTTCTGTAAATAATTTTATTGTAGCTTTTTTATAAAATGTATGAACAATTCCCATATCAGCCTTTGCTACTGTGAATTTTTCGAAATCATTATTATAATCTGATGAATAAAGATACGCTTTTACTTCTCCATTAAAATACCATCCTTTTTTAGGAAAATACTTTTGATTAAACGAGTCAAACTTCATATAACCATAAGCTGAAAAATAATCACTGTTATCAAAAACAGGTGTTATATTTTGAAGTGTTTCTGATTTAACTTTTAAATGTTTCAATTCTAAACCTGCTCCTATTGAAAATTTTTGAGCGAATATTGTTTGTAAATAAATTTGATTACTTAAATCTGAATAATCAACATTTAAAGAATTAATTCCTAGGTTAGATAATGTTATTCCATCATTAAAATCATTTGGTACATTTTTTCCAAATGTTGTAAATTTTGATTTTAATCCAAAACTCCAATAAAATCCATTGTCTATATAATAATCTAGATTATATCTGAAATTATCTCCTAAAATTACATCTAAAGAAAAAACATCATTTCTAGTAAATAATTTTTTCTTCGTAAAATTTAGTAGTACACTACTTTTAAATAGGCCATCATAGTGCAAACCAAATTTCAGAAACATATTACTTTTTTTCTCTTTTAAATCAAGAATCAAATTCTCTCCATCACTGTTTTTTTGAAAAGAGTAAGCAATTGACCCAAAATTTTGAGTAGCATTCAAATTATTTATTCCTTTTTCAAATGTCTTGACACTAACTTTATTCCATTGTTTGAATTTTAATTTCCCTAGAATATAAGCCCTTGTGTAATTATCTAATTCACTTACCTTAATATCTTTTATATTTATAGAATCTGGTGTTTTTTGATTTTCTTGCTGCTTTTTTTCTAATCTCTGCCATGTTATTAACTGATCCATAAACTTGTGTGTTGCTTGAACCCCGCGAGGAATTATTTCTTTCCCTTTTTCAAAAGACACAACTGTAAATCCTGTTATATCTGGCTTAATATAGATATCAGTTAACTTTTTTTTCTTTTCCATTTTTTCAATCATTGAAAAATTAGAAACCTGTACTAACAAATCTGTTGCCCCTTCTATCTGCTCTCTGTTTTTTAACCCATCTTGCACATCCACTCCAATCACTATATCCATTCCTTTTGCTCTAATAAGCTCTACAGGATAATTATTCACAATACCTCCATCTACCAGCACTTTACCATCAATCTCAATAGGATTATACAATGTTGGTATTGCCCCACTTGCAATCATGGCCTGAGGAAGAATTCCTTTATCTAAAACTACTTCCTTTCCTGTTTCAACATTTGTAGCTATACAAAAAAAAGGAATTGGTAATTTATCAAAATCCTTAATATTACAAACAGACATAGTTAATCTTGAGAGCAGATTATAATTATACAATCCCTTCGATAAAGCAGACGGCAATCCAACTTTAAAATTATCAAATGGTAAAGTTAGCGCATACATTTCATCATTTCGTTTTTCATAAAAACTCTTAGAATCTCTAGGTGTAAAGTCTTGTAATAAAGCATCTACATCTACAGTCGTAAAAATAGAATCCAATTCTTTAGCTGAATAACCTGATGCATACAATCCTCCTATAATAGCACCCATACTTGTTCCTCCTATATAATCAATCTTTATCCCTAAAGAATCGATTACCTTTAAAACACCTATATGCGCCAATCCTTTTGCGCCACCACCGCTAAGGACAAGCCCTATTTTCGGAAATGATTGCTCAACATTATTATCTTGTGACAAGCTAACTTGAGTAAAAATCAGAAAACTTAGTAACAAGATTATCTTTTTCATTATAATGATTTATTGCGGTTGTTGAATTGTCTTGTAAAAGTCGGAAATTTTTTTGGCTTTTGATACACCAACTATCTCAGAAATTTCTTTCAATGAAGCATTTTGCACTCTTTTAACACTTTTAAAATGTTTTAATAACGTTATCATTGTTTTTTCTCCTATTCCAGGAATACTTTCTAATGAATTTTGTAAAGCAGATTTACTTCTCTTATCTCGATGATGAGTAATTCCAAAACGATGCGCTTCATTTCTTAATTGCTGAATAATCTTTAGCGTTTCCGATTTTTTATCTAAATATAACGGAATTGGGTCATCAGGATAAAACAATTCTTCTAATCGCTTAGCTATACCAACTATTGCAATCTTTCCCCTAAGCCCTAAACTATCCAAACTTTTTAAAGCAGAAGACAGTTGTCCTTTTCCTCCATCAATAATAATTAATTGTGGCAATGGTTCTTTTTCATCTAACAATCGCTTATATCTCCTATACACAACCTCTTCCATTGATGCAAAATCATCTGGACCTTCAACAGTTTTAATATTAAAATGGCGATAATCTTTCTTACTAGCTTTACCATCTTTAAAAACTACACAAGCTGCTACAGGATTTGTTCCTTGAATATTAGAATTATCAAAACACTCTATATGTCTTGGTTCTAAAGAAAGTCGCAAATCTTTTTTCATTTGCGCCATAATTCTATTAACATGCCTATCAGGATCTACAATTTTAATTTGCTTTAATTGATCCATTCTATAAAACTTAGCATTTCGAATTGATAAATCTAAAACTTGTTTTTTATCTCCCAGTTTAGGAACTGTAATTTTTATGTTTTCTCCTAAATCCACCTCAAAAGGAACTATTATTTCTTTAGAAAGCAAATGAAAACGTTCTCGTAGTTCTACTATCGCTAATCCTAAAAGTTCTTCATCTGTTTCCTCTAATTTTTTCTTAATTTCCATAGTGTGCGACCTGACAATAGCGCCATGAGAAATTTGTAAAAAGTTCACGTAAGCCATACTTTCATCTGAAACTATAGAGAACACGTCAATATTTGATATTTTAGGATTTAAAATAGTTGATTTTGCTTGATAATTTTCTAAAACATCAATTTTTTCTTTTATTTTTTGTGCTTCTTCAAACTTCATTTCAGAAGCTAAAGTTGTCATTAAAGTTTTAAACTCTTTTAAGCTTTCTTTAAAATTACCTTTTAAAATTTCTCGAATTGCATTTATCCGATTTTGATATTCTTCTAAAGGCTCATATCCTTCACATGATCCTTTACAATTTCCTATATGATATTCCAAACATACCTTATATTTCTCCGAGTCAATATTTGATTTTGACAAATCATAATTACATGTTCTCAATGGGTATAATTCTTTAATTAAATCCAAAAGTGTATTAACTGTTTTAAAACTAGTATAAGGTCCAAAATATTCCGAACCATCTTTTATCATATTTCTTGTAGGGAATATTCTAGAAAAAGGTTCTCTTTTTATACAAATCCAAGGATATGTCTTATCGTCTTTTAATAATACATTATAACGAGGTTGTAATTTTTTAATAAGATTATTTTCTAAAAGAAGCGCATCAGTTTCTGTAGGAACAACAATGTGCTTTATAGAAACTATTTTTTTAACTAATACAGACGTCTTATAATTATCATGATTCTTAGTAAAATAAGACTGAACTCTCTTTTTTAAATTTTTAGCTTTTCCTACATATAAAATCTTATCATCCTTATCAAAATATTGGTATACTCCAGGATTATCAGGCAATGTTTGAATTTGAAGTTCGAGAGGTGTTTGCATGTAGCAAATTTACAAAAACCGAATTTAATTTCTACTTTTATCCTCTTATAATCTACTCGCATGAAAAACAAAGCAATTCAATTATTAGGGGAATCCATTTTACCTGGAGAAAGTAAAACTATTGATGTAGAAATTGCAAAACTACATACTACTACTAAACTTAAAATCCCTATTATCATTGAACGATCTAAGATAGATGGCCCTATTGTTTTATTTAGCGCAGGACTACATGGTGATGAAATAAACGGAACAGAAATCGTCCGTCAAATAATTATTAAAAAAATAAACAAACCTAAACGAGGAACTATAATTTGTATTCCAATTATCAATATTTTTGGTTTTGTAAATCAAAGTCGTCAATTTCCAGATGGTCGCGACTTAAATAGGGTTTTCCCAGGAAGTAAAACTGGCTCATTAGCCAGTAGATTTGCACATTTTCTTATTAAAGAAATCATTCCAATAATTGATTATGCTATTGATTTTCATGCTGGAGGAGCAAGTCGATTTAATGCTCCTCAAATACGAATTGTACCCAACAATTCAGAATTAAAAGAATTAGCCTCCGTATTTAACACTCCTTTTACATTATATTCTAAAAACATACAAGGCTCGTTTCGTAATGCATGTACAAGATTAGGTGTGAAAATGTTGCTTTTTGAAGGAGGAAAATCACTAGATTTAAACTCAGAAATAACAAAAGAAGGAGTAGAAGGGTCTAAACGATTTTTAGCACATTTAAATATGCTAAACCCGAAAAAAGAAATAAAACCCAATACTAATAAAACAATTTTTATTGAAAAATCTTACTGGATAAGAGCTCATTTTTCAGGAATGTTTATTGGACTAATAAAAATTGGTAGCTATGTTAAAAAAGGAGACACTTTAGCCACCATTTCAGATCCTTTTGGAAAAATTGAACACAAAGTTAAGGCACCAAATAATGGTTATTTAATCAATGTAAATGATGCTCCTATTGTATATCAAGGAGATGCTATATTTCACATTTCAACTCAATTAGAAGGACTCAATTAATTAAAGCAAATTACATATAATGAACAAGAAAGAGCTACGAAAAAAATATAAAACAAAAAGAGAAAAATTAACTTTTGAAGAGATTGAAGATAAAAGTTTAGCTATTGCAAACCAATTATTACAACTAGACATTTGGGACAAAACATATTATCATATTTTCTTACCTATTAAAGAACAAAAAGAAGTTAATACAGAATATATCTTACAAATTTTAGCAGGTAAAGATAAAGAAGTTGTTATTTCAAAATCTAACTTTGAAACAACAACCATGACACACTTTTTGCTAACCGATAACACAAAAATTAAAAAAAATAAATATAATATTCCAGAGCCAATTGATGGAATAGAAGTTCCTTCAAATAAAATTGATGTTGTTTTCATCCCTCTTCTAGCTTACGACAAGCAAGGAAATCGCGTAGGATACGGAAAGGGATTTTATGATGCTTTTCTCAAAACCTGTAAACCTGACGTAATTAAGATAGGCTTATCATTCTTTGAACCTGAAAACTGCATTGATGATATCCATTCAAACGATATTAAATTAGATTACTGTATTACGAATTTTGTAAGATTAATGTTATAAAAATGAAATAACATCAATCATTTATAAAAATTTAACAAATTATATCTAATTTATTATATTAAAATAATGTTAAATAATAAAAAATTTCATAATCTTTGTAAGAACTAATCCAATTTTTTATAACGTATGAAATTTAAATTTAACAAATTACTAACATTAATAGTATTAATGTTAGGACAGTTGATTTTAGCACAGGTCAAAACTGTTTCCGGAACAGTATCTGATGTCAATGGACTTCCCTTGCCAGGGGTATCTATTGTCGAAAAAGGAAGCAACAACGGAACGCAAGCCGATTTTGATGGGAAATTTAAAATTAACACTAAACAAGGAGCAACTTTAGTCTTCAGTTATGTTAGTATGAAAACACAAGAAGTTATTGTAACATCAACTGTACTAAATATAATATTAGAAGAAGAAGTTACAGCTCTTGAAACTATTGTAGTTGTAGGTTATGGAACTCAAAAGAAAAGTGAAGTAACTGGGTCAGTATCACAAATAAAAGGAGATGCTATTCAAGGGCTTGTTACTCCTAGTTTTGAAGGACAACTAGCAGGTAGAGCCGCTGGTGTACAAATAACAACTTCAAATGGAATAATTGGTGAAGTCCCAAGGATTCGAATCAGAGGTATCGCTTCAATTACTTCAGGAACTTACCCTCTTGTTGTAATTGACGGAATGCCTGTTTACACAGGAGACATAGGTGGTTATGCAAGTACAAATGCATTAGGTGACCTTAATCCAAACGATATTGAATCTTATGAAGTTTTAAAAGATGGAGCAGCAACTGCAATATATGGTTCAAGAGCAGCAAATGGAGTTATATTAATAACTACAAAAAAAGGAAAAAAAGGAACAATGTCTATAAATTACAATAATGTCATAGGTTTTGCTTCTGCTGTAAAAACATTTGATCTATTGGAAACTCCAGATTTTCTAGTGATTGCTAATGAAAAAAGAACAAACAGAGGTCAAGCACCTTGGGCCGTTGGTGATACTTATAATACGGATTGGCAAGCAGCTGTTTTAAATAAAAGCGCACTTCAAATGGACCATAGCTTGTCATTTAACGGAGGATCTGAAAAAACAAAATACTTTATGTCTATTGGATATACCGAACAATCAGGAATTGCAAAAGCAAATGATATGGTACGCTATTCTATGAGAACCAATATTGAACATGATTTAAACAAATGGTTATCTATGGGAGGAGGTTTAGCTCTTACTAGAACTGAATACAATGGATTAAATACTGGAACCAGCTCATTATCAGGTAATATATTCAATGCTACCAGACAATTACCTAATACTCCGATATACGATAACAACAACCCAACAGGGTATAATTTAGATGATACTGTTGTCGGTCAATGGGATAATACTGATGCTGTTGGTGATAATATTCCAAATATTGTTTATGTATTAGATCATAATAAATATTATTCTAAAGTAAATCGAACTCTAGCAAACTTCTTTATCTCCGCTGATATTACTAAAGGATTAAACTTTAGAATGCAAGCAAGTGCTGACAATCCTATAACAAGTGGTTTTTTATACTGGAACCCTGTACATGGAGACGGCAACAGCTCTAATGGAAGACTACAAAATAACAATACAGATCTATTACGATGGAACTGGCAAAATATTTTAAACTACAATAAAACTTTTGCAGAACACCACAATATTGGTTTAACACTCGTAACAGAGTATCAAAAACAAAAAAACCAATCATTCTTTGGAGTTGGAAAGGGTTTATTGGATGAATTCTATAATCAAAACTTAGTTACTGGTTCTTACAATACACAAGAGTCTGGAGGAGGCATTATAGAAACAGGAATTATATCATATATTGGCCGTTTAAATTATAATTACAAACAAAAGTATTTTTTACAAGGATCTATTAGACGTGATGGTCTTTCTCAATTAGCTCCGGAAAATAGATGGGCAACTTTTACAGGGTATTCTGCAGGATGGAATATTGCAAAAGAAAGTTTCATGGAAAATATCAATCACATTGTTTCAGAATTTAAAATTAGAGGATCTTATTCTCAAGTTGCAAATACTAATATTGGAAGTTATCCTTATTTAAATTTAACAAGTCCTTCTCAATATGGAAGTTTGAATGGTATTGGATTTACTCAATATGGAACTTATGATTTAAATTGGGAGTCTAGCAAGAAAACAGATTTTGGTGTTGATTTCAGTTTATTAAACAATAAAATTCAATTCACTTTTGATTATTTTAAAAATAATAGTGATGGATTAATTTTAGATGTCCCTACTGCCCCTACATTAGGCATACCAAACAACTCAATATCAAAAAACACAGGATCAGTAGATAACACAGGATTAGAGTTCTCCATTGAATACAATGTAATCAACAAAGACCATTTAAAATGGAACATCGGAGCCAACATTTCCTTTATTAAAAATGAAATAACTTCTCTTCCAAATGGAGCAACAGAATTACCTCCTGGAACAAATAATATTATTAGAGTTGGCGAATCTATTAATTCATTATATGGGATTAAATATTGGGGTGTAAACCCTGCAAATGGTAATCCTGTTTACTATAAAGCAGATGGAAGTTTAGTGCAAGGAAACATTCCTACAGGGACTTATTTTGTTTTCGATCCAAATAATCCATCAGATTTAAGTACTTCTTCTTCTCTAAGCGCATCAACAGATAGAGTAATTTTAGGAAATACATTACCTAAATATTATGGTGGGTTTAACTCTAAACTTAGTTACAAAAATTTAGATTTCAGTTTCTTATTTAGATTTAGTGGAGGAAATAAAATATTCAATTCAACTAGAAGAGATTTATTAACCCAAAACTTAAACAACAACAGTACCGAAATATTAGGAAGATGGCAAAGTATAGACAATCCTGGTGATGGTATTACTCCAAGATTATGGGCAAGTTCTAACACCTTTACTAACCTAACTAGTATTGCCACATCTCGTTTTGTAGAAGATGGAGACTTCATCAGTTTGGATAATGTTACTTTAGCTTATAATTTACCAAAAACAGTAACTGATATTATAAAAGTAGATGCTTTTAGATTTTTTGTTCAAGCACAAAATATGCTTATAATAACAAAGTATAAAGGTCTTAATCCAGAAATGGAAAGTGCAGGTGTTGATTTAAACGGAACACCTAGAGCAAAAATTTTCTCAATGGGGATCAATGTAAAACTTTAAAAAAATGAAAATGAAAAACATATCAAAACTTTTAGGAATTTTGGTTCTTTTATTCGGATTAAATTCTTGCACAGAAGAAGCAATATTAGATCTTACACCTGTAAACAACATCCCTTTAGAATTAAGCTTCTCTACTCCTTCATTAATTGAAAGTTCAATGAATGGTGTTTATAATTCCGCTGCAATTGGCCAATATAACTCAACCAATCCAAATGGAGGCAGAGGCTATATATGGGGAGCTGCATTTGTACAACAAGGAGATTGTAGAGGAGAAGATGTCGTAAATACTGCTACTTTTTATCAATTAACATATACTGCTACCTACGACCCTGGTACTGCTAACAATGTCTATTATTGGATTGATGGATATCGTTTAATAAATAGATGTAATTTAATGATTGAAGGAGTTACTGGAGCTGTTGCTAACGGAATTATCTCTCAAGCTGTTGCAGACAACTATATCGGACAAGCTAAATTTTTAAGAGCTATTACTCATTTTGAACTATTAAATCATTTTTCAAGACCATATAACGCTACACCAGGAGCTACACACTTAGGCATTCCATACAGAGAAGTAGGTGTCGATACACAAGAAGAAATTGATAGTGAACTTTTAAAACCTAGAAACACAGTTCAAGAATGTTACACAAAAATCATCTCAGATCTAAATGATGCTGAGAACTTAATAACAACTTCGGACTTAACCAAAGCTAGTAAAAACGCAGCAATAGCTTTTAAAACTAGAGTTTTTCTTCACAAAAGAGATTGGGATAATGTTATTACAGAAGGCACTAAATTAACTTCATATACATTAACTCCTGAGCCAGATGGTCCATTTGATGACAATTATGGTAATTCTGAATCTATTTTTTCAACTCTTCAAGCCTCAACAAATAATCCTGGAGTAAATGGAGCCATAGCATCTCAATACAATAGAAGAAGATTAGTTTGTATTAGCCCAATTATTTGGAGAGATCCTAATTGGTTAGCTGATGATAAAAGAAGAAGCGAAACTTATAATAGTGATGGAAAGCCAGATGGAATGATTTTTACATTTTCTGGTAGAAAATACACAGCCAAATATAGAGACACCGATGATTACACCGATGCAGCACCTGTTATTCGCTATGCTGAAGTACTATTAAACATGGCTGAAGCATATGCAAGAAAAACAGCACCAGATTTAACCGAAGCCTTAAATAAACTCAACGAAGTAAGAAATAGATCTCTTGCCGACCCTATAACACAAGCTTATACTGCTGCAAATTTTGCAGATGCTACTGAGTTAGTAGGTGCAATCTTAAAAGAAAGAAGAATTGAGTTTTTAATGGAAGGCAAAAGATGGGGAGATATCCACAGGCTTCAAGTAGATGATTTATTCCCAATTGATGGTATTCCAGCTAAAGTTGCAAATGGCAATCCACCTGCCTCAGCATTTGTTTTAGGCACACCTTACACTGGAGCATTAGGAGTTGCTGCAATTCCAAGTTCAGATTACAGGTTCCTATGGCCGATACCACAAGCGGAATTAAACACGAATCCAACGCTAGCTGATCAACAAAATCCAGGTTGGTAATTTTATTAAAAAATAATTTTAGTTAGTTATTTTAGGGGCTGTTTTTTAAACAGTCCCTTTTTATTTAACATAAATTTCATATATTCGTTAAACTTATCCTATCGAATAATGAAAAAAATATTACTATTTTCATCAATAATCCATTCATTGTTCTCCTTTTCTCAAGTAGATAATGATGGTTTTCAAAAAATGGTTGAATCTGAAATGAAATCAGCTTCTTCAATTCAAAATTTTCAATCCAACCCAAATACTGCTAATTATGACATTACCTATCATGAATTAAAATTCACTGTTGATCCTGCCATATATAACATAGAAGGTCAAGTAAAAACAACTTTTACGGCACTAGAAAACATGAATACTGTTATATTCGATTTTTATAAAAAAGTATCCTCTCCATTTACAATTATTTCGATAAAAAAAGATGGAATTAATCTAAGTTACACCCACAATAACTCGCATGAATTAGAAATCAACCTTCCTTCTACCTTAACAATAGGAAACTCTGCAACAATTGAAATCAGTTATTCTGGAGTTCCTTCAACAGCAGAACAAGCTTTTACCACAAATACTCATTCAGGAATGCCCATATTATATACATTATCTGAACCTTATGGTGCCAGAGATTGGTGGCCATGCAAACAAGATTTAAATGACAAAATAGAAACTATCGATGTCCACATTACTGCTCCATCACAATATATTAGTGTTTCAAATGGATTAGAACAATCTATAACAGATAATGGAAACGGAACAAAAACAACACATTATCATCATGGATACCCTATTCCAGCATATTTGATAGCAATTGCTGTTACCAACTATCAAATTTACAATCAACAAGGAGGTTTAGGATCTACTCAAAGTCCCTTCTTCCCTATTGTGAATTATATTTACCCCGAAAATGCTTCTACAACACAAAACAGCCTTGCCGTAACACCTACAATCATGAATTTATATGAAAGTCTAATAGGAGAATATCCTTTTAGAAATGAAAAATATGGTCATGCACAATTTGGATGGGGAGGAGGAATGGAACATACTACCGTTTCATTTATGGGGTCATGGTCTAGAGGATTAATTGCCCACGAAATGGCTCATCAATGGTTTGGCAATAAAGTTACTTGCGGAAGTTGGAAAGATATTTGGTTAAATGAAGGAATTACAGAATATATGTCTGGATTAGTAGTTGAAAATTTAGACGGAAACACATCATTTATCAATTGGAAACAAAACAAAATAAATAGTATAACATCACAACCAGATGGCAATTTATACTTAACCGATTCTCAAATAACAAATGTAAATAGAATTTTCAGTAGCAGAATAACCTATAATAAAGGAGCTATGGTTACTAACATGATTCGTTACAAAATAGGAGATGCTAATTTTTTTCAAGCATTAAAAAACTATTTAGCAGACCCAAATTTAGCATATAAATATGCTACAACACCTGAATTTCAAAATCATTTAGAACTTGTTTCTGGATTAGATTTTAGTGAATTTTTTAATGATTGGGTTTACAATGAAGGATATCCAATTTACACCATAACAGCTCAAAATTTAGGAGCAGGACAAGCAAAAATCACAGTAAACCAATCACAGTCTAACTCTTCTGTTACTTTTTTTGAAATGCCTTTATTAATCCGACTAATAGGAGACGCTAGTCAATCTCAAGATTTCCTTATCAATAACACAACAAATAATGAAGATTTCATCGTAAATGTACCTTTCCAAGTTATCGATATTGAGTTTGACCCTAATAAGGATATTATTTCAAACAATAACACAGCTACGTTATCAAACGACTATTTTACAATAGACAAAACTATCTCAATTTCTCCTAATCCTAGTTCCAATAAAATTCACATAAACTTACCTAACACTATCTCAATAGAAAAAGTTTTATTTTTTAATGCATTAGGCCAATTGGTTTTAACAAAAAAAGAAAAAGACATTACTATTAATTCATTATCAAACGGCCCATATTTTATTCAAATAACAACAAACAACGGTGTGTTTCATAAAAATTTTATAAAAAAATAAGTCCTAAATAAAATAATGATAAAAAGTAAGGCGAAAACCTTACTTTTGTCGTTCAAATTAAAATGCATACATAAAAATGATTCAATTAGCACAAATATTATTCATACTTTCTGTTTTAGTAATTCTTCATGAATTTGGACATTACATTACTGCAAAACTATTTAAAGTAAGAGTTGAAAAATTCTACTTATTCATGGATGCTGGTTTTTCACTTATCAAAAAGAAAATAGGAGAAACCGAATGGGGAATTGGCTGGCTTCCATTAGGTGGCTACGTAAAATTATCCGGAATGATTGATGAAAGTATGGATACTGAGCAAATGAACACAGAACCTCAACCATGGGAATTTAGATCAAAACCTGCATGGCAGAGATTAATTATTATGCTTGGAGGAATTATTGTTAATATTCTTCTTGCTTGGCTTATTTTTACAATAATGTACACTACTGTTGGTAAAAAAATCATTTCAACTGATGAACTTCAAAAAAATGGATTAGCATTTGGCGAAGTAGGTCAAAGCGTAGGATTTAAAAATGGAGACAAAATTATAAGTATAGATGGTAAACATCATGATGATTTTAAATTCATGAACATGGGAGTTCTTTTTGGTGATAAAATTGAAGTGGATCGTCAAGGTGAAAAAATAGAACTTTTATTAACTGATGAACAAAAAGGTGAAATCATAAAAAAAGAAGGCAAAGGATTTGTACATGCAAGATGGAAACTTAACGAGTTTTTTATTGACTCTATAAACAAAAACAATTCTAATCTTAAACGATTTGATGAAATTATTGGAATAAATAACGAACGCTTTGTTTATTTAGATCAATTAATTGACGCACTAAAAACACATAAAAATGACTCAATAAATCTTATTATTAAAAGAAATAGCCAAGAAATAACATTAAAAACAAAAGTAGACAGCACTGGTATAGATAGCTTCAATAAAACCCTTTTTATTGACCAAAATTTCAATCTAAAAAAAGCTTTTGTAAATATTATTTCGGAAAATTCTCCTGCCGAAAAAGCCAAAATAGAATTTAATGACGTCATTATAGCCGTTAATAATATAAAAATAGAATCGAACAAAGATTTAAAAAAAATACTTTCCGAAAATAAAGAAAAAGAAATCACATTAACTGTTTTAAGAAACAAAAAAAACATTGATCTAAAAACAACTTTAGATAAAAAAGGAACACTCGGTATTGGATTTGATAAAAAGGATGATCAATACATCATTACTGAAAAGTTAAACTTTGCTCAAGCATTTCCTGAAGCAGTAAGTCAATCTTGGTCATTATTTAAATACAATGTTCAAAGTTTAAAATTAATTGTAAGACCAAAAACAGGTGCATACACCCAAATACAAAGTCCCGTAGGAATAGCTAGACGATTACCAGACACATGGAATTGGGAGTTTATTTGGAATTTTACCGCATTATTTTCAATCGGACTTGCTTTCATGAACTTACTCCCTATACCAGGATTGGATGGTGGACATGCCCTTTTTACCATTGCCGAAATGATTACAGGTAAAACTTTAAGCAATAAAACAATGGGATATGTTCAAACCGCAGGAATGATTATCTTACTGACTTTAATGGCTTTAACCTTTGGAAAAGACATCTATCAATTAGTAGCTGATAAATTTTTCTAATATTTTTTCATATTTTGTTTGTGAAAATAAATTTTCAGCTTATATTTGCACCGCATTAAAGGTAAAACACCTTCCTCCTTAGCTCAGTTGGTTAGAGCATCTGACTGTTAATCAGAGGGTCCTTGGTTCGAGCCCAAGAGGGGGAGCAAAAAAAGCCATTCATAATGAGTGGCTTTTCACTTCTTAAATGCAAAATATTGGTTATTCCTCCTTAGCTCAGCTGGTTAGAGCATCTGACTGTTAATCAGAGGGTCCTTGGTTCGAGCCCAAGAGGGGGAGCAAAAAAGAGGTTTCACATAAATGCGAAACCTCTTTTATTCACATAAATTTCAAAATACAACTACTACATAAATTTCTATTTTTTTTTAGATAAAATCTCTATTTATACTTACATCAAAGGCAGTTTAAACTTAATTTTAAAAAAAACAACTACCCTCTACTCAAATTATTTTATTTCAAGAACAACAATCTTCTTTTTCTAGCTAAAAAACGATACAATTATTTGAAATTTAGTATTTTCGCATCTTTGATTATAGAAAGCAATAATAATGAGCACAAAATTTACTGAATACAAAGGACTTGACTTGCCAAAAGTGGCGTCTGAAGTCCTTGATTTTTGGAAAGAAGAAAACATCTTTGAGAAAAGTGTTACTACAAGAGAAGGGAACCAACCTTATGTTTTTTTTGAAGGACCACCTTCAGCAAATGGATTACCTGGTATTCACCATGTAATGGCTCGTGCTATTAAAGATATTTTTTGCCGTTATAAAACTCAAAAAGGTTTCCAAGTAAAACGCAAAGCAGGTTGGGACACACATGGCCTACCTGTTGAACTAGGTACGGAGAAAGAATTAGGAATTACTAAAGAAGATATAGGTACTAAAATTTCAGTTGAAGAATATAATGAAGCATGTAAGCGTACAGTAATGCGTTATACTGATGTTTGGAACGACTTAACTGAAAAAATGGGTTATTGGGTAGATATGGAAGACCCATATGTGACCTACAAATCAAAATACATGGAATCGGTTTGGTGGTTGTTAAAGCAAATCTACTCGAAAGATTTAATGTACAAAGGCTATACAATCCAACCGTATTCTCCAAAAGCCGGAACGGGATTATCTTCTCACGAAGTAAACCAACCAGGTTCGTATCGTGATGTAACCGATACAACAATTGTAGCACAGTTTAAAGCAATTGAATCTACTTTACCTAATTTTTTACAGGGTTTTGGAACGGTTCACTTTTTAGCATGGACAACTACTCCTTGGACATTACCATCGAATACAGCTTTAACAGTTGGACCTAAAATCGATTATGTATTAGTTAAAACGTTTAATCAATATACATTCGAACCAATCAATGTTGTTTTGGCTAAAAATTTAGTTGGAAAACAATTTGGTGGAAAATATTTTGTTGCAGAATCTGAAGAAGATTTCACAAATTACAAAGCAGATGATAAAAAAATACCGTACCAAATTTTAGCTGAATCAAAGGGGGCTGATTTAGTAGGGATTAAATACGAGCAATTATTGCCATTCACTTTGCCATATCAAACACCAGAAAACGCATTCCGTGTAATTTCTGGTGATTTCGTAACGACAGAAGATGGTACGGGTATCGTGCATACTGCGCCTACATTTGGTGCAGATGATGCTAAAGTGGCTAAAGAAGCTACTCCTGAAGTGCCACCTATGTTGGTTTTGGATGAAAATGGGAATCCTGTTCCATTAGTAGATTTACAAGGGAAGTTTGTAAGTCAAATGGGTGATTTTGCAGGGAAATATGTGAAAAATGAGTATTACAACGAAGGAGAAGCACCGGAGAAATCAGTGGATGTTGAAATCGCGATTCGTTTAAAAGAAGAGAATAAAGCCTTTAAGGTTGAGAAATATGTGCACAGTTATCCACATTGCTGGAGAACGGATAAGCCAATTTTATATTACCCATTGGATTCATGGTTTATCAAAATTACGGATGTAAAAGATCGTATGTTTGATTTAAATGAAACGATTAACTGGAAGCCAAAAGCTACAGGAGAAGGCCGTTTTGGAAATTGGTTAAAAAATGCAAACGATTGGAATTTATCACGTTCGCGTTATTGGGGTATCCCTTTGCCAATTTGGAGAACTGAAGATGGTACAGAAGAGGTAATAATGGGTTCAGTTGAAGAATTGTACAATGCTATTGAAAAGGCAATTGCTGCTGGTTTTATGAGTGAGAATCCTTATAAAGGATTTGAAATAGGGAACATGACAGAAGAAAACTACGATTTAGTTGATTTACATAAAAATGTAGTGGATAGTATAGTATTGGTTTCTGCTTCAGGTAAGCCAATGCGTCGTGAGAGTGATTTAATTGATGTTTGGTTCGATTCTGGTTCTATGCCTTATGCACAATGGCACTATCCATTTGAAAATAAAGAAAAGATTGAAGGTAATCAAGATTTTCCTGCTGATTTTATTGCAGAAGGAGTAGATCAAACACGTGGATGGTTCTATACATTACACGCTATCGGAACTTTAGTTTTTGATAAAGTAGCTTATAAAAATGTAGTCTCTAACGGATTAGTATTAGATAAAAACGGACAAAAAATGTCCAAACGTCTAGGTAATGCAATAGACCCATTTACAACATTAACTGAATATGGTCCAGACGCTACGCGTTGGTACATGATTGCGAATGCAAATCCATGGGATAACTTAAAATTTGATTTAGAAGGAATTGCTGAAGTAAGAAGAAAATTCTTTGGAACACTTTACAATACATATTCATTCTTTGCATTGTATGCAAATATTGACGGCTTTAAATATGAAGAAGCTGAAATTCCTTTAAATGAAAGACCAGAAATTGATCGTTGGATTTTATCAGAGTTGAACACCTTAATTAATGATGTTGATGTGTTTTATGCTGAATATGAACCAACAAAAGCAGCACGTGCTATTTCGGATTTTGTTCAAGAGAATTTAAGTAACTGGTATGTGCGCTTATGTAGAAGACGTTTCTGGAAAGGTGAATATGCTCAAGATAAAATTGCGGCTTATCAAACACTTTATACTTGTTTGATTACAGTTTCTAAATTAGCAGCACCTATAGCCCCATTCTTCATGGATAAGCTTTACAAAGATTTAACACAAGCAACACAGTCAGAAAACTTTGATAGTGTACATTTGGCCGAGTTTCCAAAATACGTTGAAAAGTTTGTTGATAAATCATTAGAAAGCAGAATGTTAAAAGCACAAACAGTTTCTTCACTGGTATTATCACTTCGCAAGAAAGAAATGATTAAAGTGCGTCAGCCGTTGCAAAGAGTAATGATTCCGGTGCTTGACAAAGATTTTAAAGTCGAAATTGAGGCTATTTCTGATCTAATTAAGGCGGAAGTTAACGTAAAAGAAATAGAATTATTAGATGATGCATCTGGTGTGTTAGTAAAACAAATCAAACCTAATTTTAAAGCACTTGGACCGCGATTCGGGAAAGATATGGGATTGATTTTCAAAGAGATACAAAATTTAACACAAGATCAAATAAATATTTTGGATAAAGAAAGTAAATTAACACTTGACATTTCAGGAAAAAGTATTAATTTAACAAGCGAAGATGTTGAGATTTCTTCACAAGACATTCCTGGTTGGTTAGTCGCAAATGCAAACGGTATAACTGTTGCTTTGGATATCACAATTACAGATGAGTTGCGTAATGAAGGTATTGCTAGAGAATTAGTGAATAGAATTCAAAACATTAGAAAAGATTCAGGATTTGAAGTAACTGACAAAATAAAAGTTCATATACAAAACAATAAAGTTATAGAACAAGCCGTTAAGGAAAATGCAGATTACATTAAATCGGAAACATTAACAAATGAACTTATTTTTGTAGACAATATTGAGAATGGTACAGAAATTGAGTTTGATGAAGTAAAAACAAGAGTATTAATATCAAAATAAAGCTCCATAAAGGATTCTTTTATTATGATATTAAAATAATAACTTAATATTTTAGAAATTATGGTAGAAGATAAATTAAGATATTCAGATGCTGATTTAGCTGAGTTTAAAGAAATTTTACTTAAGAAAATAGAAAAAGCACAAGCAGACTTAGATTTGATTAGGAGTGCTTATATGAATGATCTAAATAACGGAACAGACGACACCTCTCCAACTTTCAAAGCATTTGAAGAAGGAAGCGAGACTATGTCTAAAGAAGCAAATTCCCAACTAGCAATTCGTCAAGAAAAGTTTATACGCGATTTGAAAAATGCTCTTTTCCGTGTAGAAAATAAAACATATGGAATATGTAAAGTAACAGGTAAATTAATTGGTAAAGAACGCTTAAAAGTAGTTCCTCATGCGACTATGAGCATAGAAGCAAAAAATTTACAACGTTAATCTTTATATAAAATTTTAATTAACGCTCCTGATGGAGCGTTTTTTGTATATTAAAATCATTATTTTTGTTCAAATTTTTACAGAATGACATTAAAGAAAGCCTATTTTTTAGTAATTTCAATTTTACTAATTGACCAAGTATCTAAAATTTATATTAAAACACATTTTTTTATTAATGAAGAAATAAAGGTTTTTGATTGGTTCCGAATCCATTTTATAGAAAATGAAGGAATGGCTTGGGGAGCTGTTATTCCAGGAGAATATGGAAAACTAGTCCTTACTCTATTTAGACTCTTAGTAGTTCCTGGTATTGCATGGTGGCTATGGGATTCTATTAAAAAAGAACAATCAAATTATCTAATTACTGCAATAGCATTAATATTAGCAGGAGCAGTAGGAAACATAATAGATTCTGTATTCTATGGTGTTATATTTAATGATAGCTATCATCAAGTAGCAACCGCTTTTTCAGACGATCCTTATGGCAAGTGGTTTCATGGAGAAGTTGTAGATATGCTCTATTTTCCATTCTGGGAAGGAAATTTACCTGATTGGTTACCTATATGGGGAGGAAAACAATTTTCTTTTTTTAATGCTATTTTTAATGTTGCTGATATGGCAATTTCAACAGGAGTTGGAATTTTAATAGTCTTTAACAAAAGAGCATTTGGTAAATAAGTTGACAATAGAAGACTAAATTGATTAATTTCCATATTACAACTTTGTTTATCTTTATAAAAAATCAAACAATGAAATCTATTTATATTCTTATATTACTTATATCATTAAACAATTATTCTCAAAAAAAGACAGAATCAAAAGCATTAGATATAAAAAAAGAAATCAATATCATACTAAACAATTGGCATAAAGCAGCAGCAGAGGCCAATTTTGAAGATTATTTTAATGCAATGTCTGAAGAATCAATATTTATTGGCACTGATGCTACCGAAAACTGGAATAAAAAAGCTTTTATGAATTTTGCAAAACCTTATTTTGACAAAGGAAAAGCTTGGAATTTTAAAACCTTAGAACGCAATATTTATTCTTCTCTTAATGGAGAAATAGTTTGGTTTGATGAACTATTGAATACTCAAATGAAAATTTGTAGAGGAAGCGGTATATTAATTAAAGAAAACGGTACTTGGAAAATTAAACATTATGTCTTGTCCATGACAATACCAAATAATATTTCAAATGATGTTATAAAAATTAAAGCACCTATTGAAGATGCTTTAATTGATACTTTACAAAAACAGTAAATTAAATATTGTAAATATGCTTTTTTAAATTTTCAAACATATCTTCTGTCATGTTTTCAATAGTAAAATCATTTTTCCATCCCCAATCTTCTCTTGCAGGAGTATCATCAATACTTGCTGGCCAACTGTCTGCTATTTTTTGTCTAAAATCTGGATTATAATCTATTGTAAAATCTGGATAATGTTTTTTAACTTCAGTAGCAATCTCTTTTGGTGTAAAACTCATAGCTGATAAATTATAAGAAGATCTTATTTTTATTTGCTCTTCAGGAGCCTGCATAATTCCAATAGTTGCTTTTATAGCATCATCCATATACATCATAGGCAATCCTGTATTTTCAGACAAAAAACTAGTAAATTTTCCTTCGGTTATTGCCTTATGATAAATATCTACTGCATAATCTGTAGTTCCACCACCTGGCTCTGTGCTCCAGCTAATTAATCCTGGATAACGAATACTTCTAACATCTACTCCATACTGTTTATTATAATACTCACACCATCTCTCTCCTGTTTGTTTTGAGATACCATAAACCGTTGTAGGTTCCATTATAGTATATTGAGGTGTATTCTGAGAAGGAGTTGTTGGTCCAAAAACAGCAATACTAGATGGCCAAAATACTTTTTTAATCTTACCTGCTTTTGCTAGATTTAACACATGAAAAAGAGAATTCATATTTAAATCCCATGCAAATGCTGGATTTTTTTCAGCAGTTGCAGAAAGTAATGCTGCCATTAAGTATACATCCGTAATCTTATACTTCTCCAATAAATGTTCTATTTGATTATAATCTAATGCATTTACAACCTCAAATATTCCATTATTTACAACGTCATTTTCTAATTTTCTTATATCTGAAGCAATAACATTTTCTACTCCATAAGTAGCTCTTAATTTAGCTGTAAGTTCAGTGCCTATTTGTCCACAAGCACCAATAATCAAAACTTTTGTGTTCATTTTTAGATATAATTAGTACGCAAATATAACATTTTAGCCATGATCATTTATTTATTTTAAATGATTTATTTAGACTTTAAAATGTTAAGAAAACATATAAATAATCTAAGTTTAGCTAAACATTATTACTTTTGCTATAATAACGTATAAAAATGAGATATTTAGTCCCTATATTTTTTTTGTTTATAGGATTTACTTCCTGTAATGATTTTTCAGAACAAAATGAAGAATCAATTAAAATAAACCAGAAAAGAGATGCTGTTTTTAAGTCTATTTCCAAAAAATGGCTATTTGTATTTCCTGAAAACACTAACTCTGAAATAAAAGAGACCATTTCTAACTGGAATGAATGGCAACAATTTAAAAGAGAATTAGAAGAAAAACCTAAAACTTCTTTATTAGCTTTTCAAATGAAAGTAAAAAATGTTTCCAAAAAATCAGATAGTTTAAGCTTAACTGTTCCTGAAAATTTTAACATTCCTCAAGTAAGAAGCAGATTAGTAACTTTAAATACAAAGATAAAATCATTAGATACTTATATTCATCTTGGAGAAATCCCTGAAAAAAGAATTCTTACACTAATAACAGAAATTAATGAAGAGATAAAAGGTGTTTACACTCAATGGGACGAAGTTGTTACTAAAAAAGCAATTCCTAAAGAAATAGGAGAAGATGATATGATTCGTGCATTAGACACTACCAGATTAGCTAATAAAAAATTTCAAGATGAAATTATTGAAAATGAAAACAAACCAAAACCTGAATTAGAAGAATAATTCATTATTCAGGTTTATCAAACTATACTAAACACCTTGAAAGCTTCCGAAATAGTAAAAAAATATGAGCAACAACCTAAAATTGCTCAAATTTCTGATTCCATTAATAATCGTAAAAAAATAAATGTTTCTGGACTTATTGGTTCATCATTATCTTTTGTCATTGATGCTCTTTTTAAAAAATCAGAGCTTCCTTTCCTCTTGCTTTTTAATGACAAAGAAGAAGCCGCTTATTATTTAAACGATTTAGAACAATTAATAAACGATCAAGATGTTTTATTTTATCCTGGATCTTATAGAAGACCTTATCAAATTGAAGAAACTGATAATGCAAATATTTTATTAAGAGCAGAAGTTTTAAATAGGATCAACTCTCGTAAAAAACCAGCTATCATTGTTTCTTATATTGATGCTATATTTGAAAAAGTAGTTACAAGAAGAGAACTTGAAAAAAACACCTTAAAGCTAAACATAAATGATAAACTTTCTATTGATTTCATAAACGAAACGCTTTTTGAATATAACTTTAAAAGAGTTGATTTTGTAACTGAACCAGGCGAATTTTCCGTTAGAGGTGGAATAGTTGATGTTTTTTCATTTTCAAACGATCATCCATATAGAATTGAATTTTTTGGAAACGAAGTAGATAGCATTAGAAGTTTTGATGTTGAAACTCAGCTTTCTGTAGAAAAACTAAAAAAAATAAGTATTATTCCCAATGTTGAAAATAAACTTTTAGAAGAAAACAGAGAAAGTTTTTTAGATTATATCAATGAGAAGACCGTTTTGTTTATTCAAAACACTGAATTACTAGGGCAACAACTCGATAAGTTATTTGAAAAAGCAAATGAAGCTTTTGGAAAACTTTCTTCAGATATAAAACATTCAAAACCAGAAGAATTATTTTTAAATCAAAAACAGTTTCTCAAAAGGGCGTTAGACTTTTCAATTGTTGAACTCCACTCCAAAACTATTTTTAATTGTGATAAAAAAATTGAATTTCACATTCAACCTCAACCTTCATTCAATAAACAATTCGACTTATTATTAAACAATTTAAGTGATAATCATTTTAACAATATTACCAATTATTTATTTTGTTCCAATGAAAATCAGGCAGGACGATTTCATGATATTTTTGAAGATATAGATAATGAAAATCATGAAACTACTCGAAAACAATATAAAACGTTGGTTTTTCCATTATTTCAAGGCTTCATTGATGAAGAATTACAAATAGCTTGTTATACAGATCATCAAATCTTTGAGCGCTATCATAAGTTTAGCATTAAAAATGGCTATTCAAAAAAACAAACTATTACACTTAAAGAACTCACTTCTTTGTCTGTTGGTGATTATGTAACTCATATTGATCATGGAATTGGGAAATTTGGTGGTTTACAAAAAATAGATGTTGAAGGAAAAAAACAAGAAGCTATAAAGCTTGTTTATGCAGATAATGACATTGTCTACGTTAGCATTCATTCTCTACATAAAATATCTAAATATAACGGAAAAGATGGTGCTCCTCCCAAAATTTACAAACTAGGTAGTAATGCTTGGAAAACTTTAAAACAAAAAACAAAAGCAAGGGTAAAACATATTGCTTTTAACTTGATTCAATTATATGCAAAGCGAAGGCTAGAAAAAGGGTTTGCTTGCTCATCTGATAGTTATTTACAAAAAGAATTAGAAAGTTCTTTCATCTATGAAGACACACCAAATCAAATTACAGCTACTCATGATGTAAAAATGGATATGGAAAGCGATAGACCGATGGATCGTTTAGTTTGTGGCGATGTAGGTTTTGGAAAAACAGAAGTTGCAATAAGAGCTGCATTCAAAGCTGTTGACAATAGCAAACAAGTTGCCATCTTAGTACCAACAACTATTTTAGCCTATCAACATTACAGAACTTTTTCCGAACGTTTAAAAGATATGCCTGTTACTGTAGACTATGTAAATCGATTTAGAACAGCAAAACAGAAAGCAGACACATTAAAACGTCTTGAAGAAGGAAAATTAGACATTCTTATAGGAACACATCAATTAGTAAACAAAAATGTAAAATTTAAAGATTTAGGATTATTAATAATTGATGAAGAACAAAAATTTGGTGTTAATGTAAAAGACAAATTAAAAACCATTTCAGAGACTGTTGATACTTTAACACTAACTGCGACTCCAATTCCTAGAACTTTACAGTTTTCATTAATGGCTGCAAGAGATTTATCTGTCATTACAACTCCTCCTCCTAATCGATACCCTATAGAAACACACGTAGTTAGCTTTAATGAAGAAACAATAAGAGACGCAATATCGTATGAAATTGAGCGTGGTGGTCAAGTTTTCTTTATTAATAATCGAATTGAAAACATCAAAGAAGTTGCAGGAATGATTCAGCGACTAGTTCCTGGCGCAAAAGTAGGTATTGGTCATGGACAAATGGAAGGAAAAAAGTTAGAAGAATTAATGTTAGCTTTTATGGAAGGTGAATTTGATGTATTAGTAGCAACCACTATTATTGAAAGTGGATTAGATGTTCCAAACGCTAATACTATTTTTATCAATAATGCTAATAACTTTGGTCTTTCTGATTTACATCAAATGCGAGGTCGAGTGGGAAGAAGTAATAAAAAAGCTTTTTGTTATTTTATAACTCCTCCTTATTCTGCCATGACAGAAGATGCGCGAAAACGCATTCAAGCATTAGAACAATTTAGTGAATTAGGCAGCGGATTTAATATTGCCATGAAAGATTTAGAAATTCGCGGTGCTGGAGATCTATTAGGTGGTGAACAAAGTGGTTTTATTAATGAAATAGGATTTGATACCTATCAAAAAATCATGAATGAAGCTATTGAAGAATTAAAAGAAAATGAGTTTGCAGAATTATATGCAGAAGAAAATGATGTAGAAACTAAAGAATTTGTAAAAGACATACAAATTGATACCGATTTTGAGACACTTTTCCCAGATGAATATATAAATAATATTACAGAGCGTTTAAATCTTTATAATGAATTAAATCTTATAAAAGGTGAGGCTAATCTTGAAAAATTTGAGCAAAAATTAATTGATCGCTTTGGTGCTTTACCAAAACCCGCAATTGCATTATTAAACAGTGTTCGTTTAAAGTGGAAAGCCAGTTCACTTGGGTTAGAAAAAGTAATTATAAAACAAGGAAAAATGATTGGTTATTTCATTAGCGACCAACAAAGTAATTTCTATCAGACGAATCGTTTTATGAAAGTAGTACAATGTATCCAACAAAATGGAAACATTTGTAAGATGAAAGAAAAACAAACAAAAAATGGACTTCGCTTACTGCTTACATTTGACAATGTGAAAACAATTAATAAAGCATTAGAATTAATTTCTAAAATATAAAAAAGGTCGAAATAAAAACTTCGACCTTTAAATTTTTTCTTTGAGTAGAAAAAATTACTGCTATTAACCGAGTCAAAGATAAGACGGAATACTGTTAAGTTGGATACAATAAATCTGCCGAATTTGTTAAAATAACTTTATTCCATAAAAAAAGACCGAAATGAGAGGTTCGGTCTTTAATTTTTACCCTTTCCTTTTACGGAAATTTACTACTATTAACTAATATCAAATATACGCAAGAATTTTCTTAAAATAAACACAACAAATCTGTATTTTTTGTTAAATTTTTTAATGCGGATTTTTGTATAATAAAAAAAGGCCGAAGAGAACGCTTCGGCCTTTTAAATTTTTCCTTGAGTAGAAAAAATTACTGCTATTAACCGAGTCAAAGATAAGACGGAATACTGTTAAGTTGGATACAACAAATTTGCCGAATTTGTTAAAGTTTGTTTTTGCTCTTTTTTATATACAAAAAAAGGCCGAAAATGAGGTATTCGACCTTTTATTTTTCACCCTTTCCTTTTATGGAAAAAAATTTACTGCTATTAACTATCTCAAAGATATATAAATTCTTTGTTAAACCAGATATATGTTTATTACCTTTCTTGTTAAAGTTTATATTACATATTAGATAACCATTGCTCTGGGTTTAATGTATTCGCATTTTGTGAAACCATAAACTTTAAAATAGCTTTTCCTGAAGGATCCGTTTGTATTCTTCCTAAATTTTGTTTTCTAGTAACTTTATCTCCTTCTTTTACATTTACGCTTTCTAAATTTTGATAAATTGTAATGAAGTCTCCATGTTGTATTAAAACTACTTTTTTATTACTTCCTTTAATCAATTGAATTTGCAGTACTTCTCCATCAAAAATTGCTCTTGCTACTGAACCTGGTTCTGTTGCAATTTCCACTCCACTATTATGAACTGTAAGATTACTATGAACAGGATGTGGCTGATCTCCATATTTTAAATAAACATATCCTTTTTCTACTGGCCAAGGCAGTTTACCTTTATTTGCTTTAAAATTATCTGACACCAATTTCCCTTCTGGTGTTAAATCAAATTTTGAAGAAGAACCTGAAGATTTAACTCCTGTTTTGGTTGCATTTTTCTTGTTTGCAGCCGCAATAGCTTCTGCTATTAATTTTTTTATTTGTTTATCTATTTCTTTACGCTCTTTTTCTTTTTTATCTATTTCTGCTGCGTATTTCTTTTTATTTTTCTGGAATTCTTTTGCTAATTTCTCTTGTTCTGCTTTTTGCTTTTCTAATTCTATTTTTTCAGCTTGATTATCTGCTAAAGCTTTTGCTTTATTTTTTTTACTTGCTTCTTGCTTTGCTTTTGCCTCTGTTAATTTATCTTGTTTTTCAACGATTTCTTCTCCTTGCATTTTCCTAAAACTAGCATATTGTTTCATATACTGAATACGTTTATAAGCTTGAAGGAAATTTTGAGAAGATAAAACAAACATTACTCTACTTTGATCATTTCTGCTTTTATATGACTTTACAATCATTTTTGCATAATCTTCTTTTAATACTTTCAGTTCTCTATTTAGCTTGTTAATTTCAAGTTGTTTTAGATAGATGTCGTCATCAAGTAGTCGCATTTGTTTAGCTGTGGTAGAAATTAGTTTCTCACTTAAACGAATTCTTGCTTTTTGTTCTGCTATTTGACTTAAAACCGATTTTTCTTTCTTTTTTTCTCCTTGAAGTAAGGCTTTAAAAGCTGCAATCTCTTTAGTAATTTGCTCTTTTCTTGCTTCCAATTTTTGCTGTTCGGAAGAGGTTTGAGCAAACATAAAGTTTGTCATTAATAATGAGAAAAGAAGAATAAGTATGCGATTCATTTGTTATTTTTTTACAAAGATAATTTTGTTTTTGTTATTATCATATTTATTCTACATTGATAGGAGAATAACCATTAGGTATTGAAAATGAAAAATTTAAATCTTCATTAAACGTGATGTTTTTATAAAACAAGTCTATACTCACTTGATTTTCTTGAGTTGCTTTTATGTTAATTTCATCTGGCATAAATACATCTTCTTGTTTTAAGTGAGATGGATAAACAATTTCTAAACTTCTATTTTCTGAAACCTGATTAATTTGTTCTTTTTTCAAAAGAAAATTTGCTGCTTCAAAAGAAAATTCTTTTTCAGTGTTGCCTTTTATTTTTTCAGAAAGTTTATAAAGTCCATCTTCAATTTTTACTACGTAATTTTGTTTTGTTAAATCATCAACTGCATTTCCAAGAAATAAGTTTTGAACTTTAAAAAAGTCTAAATCTGTTCCTAACCAGTTACTCAAAAAACGAAAATCTCCTTCGAAATATGTTCCGTTTATTTTTTCATAATAGCTTACTTTATCTGGAGTAATTAATGCTTTTGCTACAGGAAACCCAAGTAGTTTTACATTTATCCAAATAATTTCATCTTTCTTTATTCTTATATCTGCATTTACTGATTGCGATTGTTTATCGTCTTTATACTTTGCATTAGCTCTTATACTAATTGTTTTAAAATCTTTTTGATTTTCGTAATGACCTTGTATTACTTTTATAGCGGCCAATTCTTTACTTGCAACTGCTTCGTTAACAGATTTTTTTGTTTTACATGAAAACACCAACCCGATTAATAAAAAGCACAAAAATTTCTTCATTATTTTCTTTTTTTAGCTAACTCTTCTGATTTTGAAAAATATAATTCTTGCTTCTTTTTATCTCCTAGACTTCTATATACTTCTCCTAGTAAAATATAAAAATGAAATTCTAAATCAACATCTTCTACAATAAATTCTAGACCTGTTTCAAGATACTCTTTAGCTTTTTTATTATTTGATAATTTATTATTTGATAAACCTGCATAATAATAAAGATTTGCCTGTGTAGGAAACAAATCAATATAATCTTCTGTTAATTTAGCCAAGCTCTCAAAGTTTTGAACTGTAACATAGCCCTCCATTAATAATGAAACCGTTTCAAAATCTTCAGGTTCTTTTTTTAATCCTTTTTCTAAATAGTAAACTGTTTTATTATGTTGTTTTCTATTATAAAAAAACTTTCCAACTTCTTTTGCTGTATTTATCTTGGAATCATCTGCTAAGTATTCAATTGCTTTGTCTAACTCTTTATCAAATGTGTTTGTGTTTGCCACAAAAATTAAAAACTCATTCAACATTCGCTGTTTTATTTTTATGTCAATTTTATTATTTTTTAAAACTTTAAACATTGCATTTGAAGCTTCTTCTCCTTTATTATCTACTAAATAAAACTTAAATAAACTTACATTCGCCCAGTCTGAATTAGGAATCTCTTTTGCTAACTTTTTTGCTACATCAAACGCTTTTTCTTCTTCATTACTGTTAGAATATAGTACTATTAAATCAATATAATTTTGCTCAATTTTAGGATTTGCATCTATCGCTTTTTCAAGTTCTCTTTTTTCTGGCTTTGCATAAGCATTTGATTCTTGAATTTTAAGTTTATAAAACTCCATCATATTACTTAAAACCATTGTGCTTTCCATTTCTTTAAGTAAAGAAAGAGCTTTATCTCTTTGATTTGTGTACATGTACAAAGACACTAAATCTTCTTTCATATTACTATCAAATTCTATTAATTTTTGTACAACAGTAATTGATTTTTGATATTCTTTTGTTTGATAATAAACATCGTAAAGACCGTTCCAATACCAACGTTCTTTAGGATTTAAATCAATTGCTTTTTTAAAGGCTTCTTCTGCTTGTGGGTATTGTTTTAAATCTAATAAGTTTTTACCTAATTCATGATAAAAAACAGGATTTTCACTTGATTTTAAAATGCATTTTTCAATAGCAATAATTGCTTTATCATAATTTTCAATAGCTCGTTGTTTTAACGATTCGTAAAAATTATTTTCGAGTTCGTCATCAACAACTGCAATATCATCTGGATTTTCTTGAGCAAATAAAATTTGTTGACTACTAAAAGTAATCAACAAGATAAAACAAAGCCATTTTCTAAATTTACTCATCCTCTTTTTTTATTCTAAAACGGAATAATCTCCTATACTTATATTTGTAAAATTCCCATCAAAACTAGCATGGTTACCAATCATTGCATTGTCTAATGTAGCGTTTTTAATTGTAGTATGAGTTTGCACTAAACTATTTTTAATTGTTGCATTTTCTACTTTAGATCCTTTACCTAAAGAAACATTTGGACCAACCGTAGCATTAATCAAAATAACTCCTTCACCAATATAACAAGGAGGAATTATTGTTGCATTATCTAATTTAACATCATCAGATACTAAATTTTCTCCATCTTGATGTAAAAAATTCAACATTCTTGAGTTTGTATCTACTGTAACGTCTTTGTTTCCACAATCCATCCATTCATCGACTTTACCTGGTACAAATTTCATGCCTTTTTCCATCATTTGTTTAATTCCATCATTAATTTGGTACTCACCTCCATGAATAATGTTGTTGTCTAAAACTAATTGTAATTCATTTCTTAAAACGGCAATGTCTTTAAAATAGTATATTCCAATAACCGCTAAATCTGAAACAAACTCTTTGGGTTTTTCTACTAATTCAACAATTTCATTTGCTTCATTTAGATTAATAACTCCAAATGCTTCTGGCTTTTCAACTTGTTTCACCCAAATCACACTATCTGCTGTTGTATCTAAATCAAAATCAGCACGAATTAACGTATCTGCATAGGCTATAACTGCTGGTCCGTTTAAAGAATCTTTTGCACACATAATAGCATGACCTGTTCCTAATGCTTCATTTTGATAATAAATAGTTCCTTTCGCTCCTAATTTTTGAGCTATCTCTAGAAGTTCTTCTTCAACTTGCTTGCCAAAACTTTCATGAATAATAAAAGCTACTTCTTCAATATCTTGATTTAAAACGCCTGCAATATCTTCTACTAATCTATGAACGATTGGTTTTCCTGCAACAGGAATTAATGGTTTAGGAATTGTTAATGTATGTGGACGAAGACGTGAACCACGACCTGCCATTGGAACTATTATTTTCATATATTTTATATTAAGATTTGGGTATTAAGCATTGAGACTGAAACTGTCAACTATTTACTGATTACTATTTTACTCCTGTGCTTCCGAAGCCACCTTCTCCACGAGATGTTTCTGATAATTCTTCTACTTGAAGCCATTCAGCACGTTCATGCTTTGCAATTACTATTTGAGCTATTCTTTCACCATTTTCTATAGTAAAATTTTCATTAGATAAATTTACTAAAATAACTCCTATTTCTCCTCTATAATCGGCATCAACTGTCCCTGGTGAATTTAACACAGTTATTCCTTTTTTTGCAGCCAAACCACTTCTAGGACGAACCTGAGCTTCATAGCCAATAGGCAACTCAATAAAAAGACCTGTTTTTACAATAGTTCTTTCTAATGGCTTTAATACAATTGATTCTGCAATATTAGCTCTTATGTCCATTCCTGCTGAAGCAATGGTTTCATAACTAGGTAAACTATGATTTGATTTATTAATTATTTTAATTTGCATTTTATTTTTTTTAAATGTGGTTAAAACAGTTTTACTTTCTTTTTATAATCTTTAAAATGGTTTCTTTTTCATTTCTATAAATAAAGTATCCGAAAAACAATATGGCTAAAATACCAAAAATATATGTTTCTCTAAATATTGGAACATAAAATGAAATTCCTGAAAGTAAAATTGAAATTCCTAAATAACTCATTATCTTTTTCATATCATAAGGAATTGGATAATATTTATTTCCTAAATAATAAGAAATTAACATCATCGTTCCATAAGCTGAAATTGTAGCAATAGCACTTCCCATGTAACTCCACATCGGAATTAATAAAAGATTTAAAACTAATGTTATTATAGCTCCTATAATAGAAATATACATTCCTATTCTTGTTTTGTCTGTTAATTTATACCATACAGAAAGATTATTGTATATTCCTAAAAAGAAATTTGCTAAAATAATTAATGGTACAACTTTCATGGCTTCCCAAAATGAAGAATCTCTAATGATGATTATTTTTAAAACATCGGCAAAGACAATTACTACTAATAAAATTATAGATCCAAAAATGACAAAAAACTTTGTAATTTCTGCATACGTTTTACTTGCGTTTTCATTTGATGCGTGACTAAAAAAGAAAGGTTCAATTCCTAACCTAAAAGCTGTTGCAAATAGTGTCATAAACAAAGCCAATTTATAACATGCCGAATATGCGCCTATTTGTGCTTTAACTTCATTATCAGGTAGATTTAAAAAATTATCTAATAAAATTCTATCAAAAGTTTCATTAATTGCAAATGCTATTCCAGCTATCATAACTGGTAAACTATATTGCATCATTTTTTTCCAAAGTTCTTTATCGAAAGACCAATTCATTTTAAAATAATTTGGAGATAAAACAGCTAGTGTTAAAAAACTTGCTATAATATTAGCTACAAAAATATATCCTATTTGAAAGTCTTTAAAAAAGATAGTACTAATAAAACTATCTGGAAATTGAACTGCTAGTTTAGGCAACCACAATAAAAAGAATAGATTTAAAAATAGATTAACTGCTACGCTTCCTATTTTTATAATAGCATAATAAATAGGTCTTTTTTCTGCTCTAATTTTTGAAAATGGAATAATAACTAATGCGTCAAAAACTAATATCCATATTGTGTAGATAATATATTCTACATCTATTTTTGTAATTGCTGCAAAATAGTTTCTAAATAAAAGTGCTATTCCCAAAAAGGTAATTGAAGACCAAAAAAGAGAAATTGTCGAAGTGCTTACTACTTTTTCAGTATCATTAGATTTTGAAAAGAATCTAAAAAAAGAAGTTTCCATTCCATACGAAAGAACTACATTAAAAAAAACCAACCATGAAAATATAATAGATACTTCTCCATATTCTTCCACATTCAGAACTTTTGGATCTGTATATAACGGAACTAATATGAAGCTAAACATCCTTGGCAAAACTGTTGCCAAACCATAAATAGCAGTTTGTTTAAATAAACTTTTGTATAAATTCAATGGAAATACTTTCTAATTTAGACAAAAGTAATTAATTCTTTGATTTATTCATGGAAGGATACGCAATCATTGGTTTTTCTTTAACATTTTCTATTATTTTATAGAATTGTTTTGTGCCGATTGTAAAAAATAGTTTTACTTGTCCTTCTTTAAGTCTTATTTCTTTCTCCTGAGGAGCTTCATTCCCATATTCATTTATGGGGTTTTCATCAAGGGTTAATTGATTTAGTTTTGTTTTAAGACTTGCAACATAATGTAAATCATCTGTTTTTTGAATAGTTGTTGTTTCAACATCTTTTATTTGCAACTTATCTAAAGTTATCTCTTCGTTTAGTGCTTCTTCTAAAGTTAAATGAACATTTATTCCACTTCCTCCTCCTTGAATACCTGCAACCCATTTTTGATAGTATATTTCTTGAATTTTTATACTATCGTTATCTTGTGTTGTTTCTTTTCCTGAAGAACAAGATAAAAAACTAATTAAAAACAAATTGATTAAAATTCTCATTTTTATTTTTTTAAATGTTTTACAAAATGAAATCCTTGTGGAACAAATCCATGATTGAAAAAGAATTTTTGCGCTCTATAGTTTGATGTATAAGCGTCTAAAACAAGTACATTACAATCATTTTCTGCTGCTTTTTGATTTAAATATTTTACAATTAACTCTCCTATTCCTTTTGAACGGTGACTTGAATGTACAATTACGTTATCTAATTCTAAATATTTTCCTGACCACAATTTAGTAGCTATCCAAAATCCTGCCAAACCAATACAAATATCCTTTTCAATAACCGCTACTTGTTTATATTGTAAAGGTAACATTTCATCTAATAATGATTCATATTTCTGAAGTGTGTAATCTGGATACATTTGCTGAATTACATGAAATTGTTCTAGCATTTGTTTTTTTGTAATTAATTCAACTATTTGAAGCATTATTATCTTTTTTTAAATATAAAAATACTAATAATTAGTCTTTAAAATCAAAATAAAAAACAATTACATTTCTTTCAATTTGTAATAAAAGGGGCTTTTAACCTTAAAAAAAGGGTTATTTTCCTTGCTCTTATTATTGTTTAAGATATTAGTTTTACAAAAAACAAATTACAAAGGCCTTTGTTGAATTTATTGATTACGCAGCGTAATTAATAATATAACCTTATAAAACGAATTAAAATGGAAGTTACAATTAAAAAAAACCACTTTACATATAATGGTACAAAATATTTCAGAAAAGCTGCAGAGTCTCTAAATTTAGGCAGCTATGGAAATAAAGATAAAAATGTTTTTGTGTCGAATGGATTAATTCATGATGATACTGTTAAAGGTAGTTTTCCTGTAAAAGCAGTAACAGAGATTAAATTGCAAAATGCAAAAACTTCAAAAAACTCTTTTGATGTAGGCGGTACTTTTGTAACGGCAAAAGTAAATGGAAAAGGTGGCGCAAAAGTAGGATGGACAAAAGATCAACTAAGAGATCTTTCTTTAATAAAAATTGATATTACAAGCGAAAGTGAATTACGAAAATTAGCTAATAATGATCGTAATTGTTTTAACAAACTAAAAAGTGTTAAAAACGGAAGAATTACAGATCAAGTTTTTGTTATTGTAGAATCTAAATTAATACAAAACGCTTCATTTAATGCTAGCGGAAGTGCAGATGTGTCTATATTAAATAATAAATTCTCTATAAATATTTCAGGAAGCACATCAAATACAAATACTTTAAAATTAGATGTAAGTGCTGGTTCTATATTTGCTTATGCACTTAGAAAACCAAAATTTGATACTCGCATAAAAAAGAAAGCCAATAAAATAGAAAATCTAGATCGCGATGAATGGGGTTTAAGTTAAAGATAGTTAAGTTAGGTTAATAAAAAAGGCTCTATATCCTCTTTGGAATAAAGCCTTTTTGTTTTATATATTATCTTTTATCTAACAAGTTTTTATTAAATAATTCTAATATTCTACGATATTCATCTATCCAAGAATACGTTTCTTTAAAGCCATGCTCTTCTACTGGAAAAACAGCCAAATCCCAATCTTTTTTCCCTAATTCTATAAAACGTTGTGACAATCGTACTACATCTTGAAATTGCACATTATCATCTACCATTCCATGCAGCATTATTAATCTATCATTAAGATTTTCTGCAAAATAAATAGGTGAACTTCTTCTATAAGCAATAGAGTCTGTTTCAGGAAAATTTAAAATATTAGATGTGTAGCCATGGTTATAATGTGCCCAATCTGTAACTGATCTTAATGCTGCTCCTGCTTTGAATTCGTTTGGTTTTGTTAATAAAGCCATTAATGTTATAAATCCACCATAAGACCCACCATAAATTCCAACCCTATCAGCTTCTATTCCTAAATTGTCAACCAAATATTTTTTCCCATCTAATTGATCTAACAAATCTAATCCTCCCATATGTCTATAGATTCCTGTACGAACATCTCTGCCATATCCATCACTTCCTCTATAATCAATATCTAAAATGGTATATCCTAAATCTGATAATAGATTGTGGAACATAAATTCACGATGGTAAGAACTCCAATAATTATGTGCATTTTGTAAATATCCAGCTCCATGAACAAAAATAATGGCTGCTTTATTCTTTTTTTCTACTTTTGGTTGGTATAATCTTGCGTAAACATTTGTCCCATCTTCTGCTTTGAAGGTAACAACTTCTGGATTTTTCCAATTATATGCTTTAAATTCTGGAGTAGTTGAAAATGTAATTTGTTTTAAAGTTGCATTCGGTTTATTATCTGCTACGTATAATTCCCATGGTTTATTTTTATAAGAATAACGAACGGCTATTTTTTTCTCATCTGGAGAAAGAACTACTTCATGAGCTCCATCAGCATTTAAAATTGCTGTCATTTTTTTAGAAGTAATATCTAGTTTATGATATTCTCTATTTCCAGGATGATTTGTATTTGTAGAAAGATAAAATGATTTTCCGTCAAGTGAAAGTGATACATCTCTTACTTCCCAATTTCCAGAAGTCAATTGTGTTTTCTTCTTTGTATTTAAATTAAGTGTGTATAAATGTGAATATCCTGTTGTTTCTGACTGAAAATAAATTGTTTCATTATCTTTTAAAAAGCCTAAAGTTCCACCTCCAAAAGAATAGTTTGGAATTCCTGGTCCACCAATCCAAGCTTCATCATGCTGATGATCTAATTCTGTTAGTATTCCTGTTTCTAAATCTAATGATACAATCCAACGGTCTTTATTGTCTAAACTTCTCAATTCAAAAACTGTTTTATCACCGTTTTTATTATGAATAGGATTAATCATTACAATTGGTTTTTCCTCTTTTTCCTTTTCTTTTAAATTATCATATTCTTGATAATATGCTGGAAATTCTTTAATTCCTGATAAGTTTGAAAATGAAACGTAATAAACAGAATCTTTTTCTATATTATAAACTCCCATTTTATGTTTGCTCAAATTATCAATTGATACTTTTGAACGTGCCGATTCATTTTTTGTATATCCATCGGCTGTAATAAAATGTTCTATTTTTGTTTGTTTTTGAGAACTGTAATTTGACAATCTAAAAGTAACAAATTTACCATTTGGTGATGGTTTTAACTGTTCTAATGATTCACTTCCATAGAAAATAACTTGTGGAAAATCGTTCTTTGTGTTATTGTATTTTTTTTCGTACCAATCGTCTTTTACTTTATTATCTCTTACAAACTGAAACAATTCTACTTGTTGTTTTTCAAGATAATTTTCTGTTTTATCACTTTTTACAGATTCATTTCCTGTTTTAAAGTTTGTTAATTGAGTAATTGAAAACTCTTTCACGTTTAACTGATAAACATTTCGGTTTTGTTGATAGAAAATAACATCTGGATTTGAACTTCTTTCAACCGCATAAATTTTATCCGTGGAAACATATAGTTTTTTGATTTTTTTTGATTTTTTATTGTATGAATATAGATTCCCTCTTTTAGCATAATATATAACATCATAATCACTTTGTAATGATGCATTAACTTCTGATTTATCAAACTCATTTTCAGGAAGTAACTGAGGTTGATCCATATTTTGATTCCAATAATAAGTACTATTTCCTACTTCATTATTAGGGTTCCAATCAAAATAAATTGAGTTTCCATCTATTGACCAACGATGATTGTCGGGCTGATTTCCAATAAACTCATCTCCTTTCATTATGTTTTCTAACTGAAGAGATTGTGCATTTAATAAGGAAGTCAATATTATAAAAAGAAATGGGACTGTTTTTTTCATTATGAACGGTTTGTTTCAACAAATATAAAAATAAAAAAGAGCCAAATTTCTTTGACTCTTATATAGGATAATAAATATTTGTTAAAACTCAAAAGCTAATGATGTTGAGATAAAAAAGTTTGAATTTGTTGTTCCTATTTCTTTATTAAAAATAGGTTCTTTTGAATCGAACCATTTTGCTTCTGTTCTTAATTTTAATTTGGAATTTGGAATAAAATCTACATTAACTGATGCTCCAAAAACTTCAAATGGTGCTCCTACTCCAATAATTACGTTTTCTTTGTCTTCATAATATTCTGCTCTTGCTGCTAAATTCCACTTATTTGAAACTGCATATTGAGTAATTAATGTAAGTGTTTTCCAGTCTTGAAATTCATCTCCTAAAACATTTTTTTGAAATCCCATATCAAACCCTGCAATAGTTCTCCATTTCTCTGTCCAAGTATAATCAACATATAAATTATTAAAATATCTCGTTCTTAATATATCTGTTCCTACTGGTTCATCTCCTATGAATGTACTCCAGTTTAATGTTGTTTTTTCATTTGGAGTATATACTATTTGTGTTCCAAAAGTAGGCAATGCTTTGTTATTTGGCTTTTCGATTCTTTGCCAGCCATTTGTAGTTACGAAAGCCAAACTCCAATTATCATTTGGCATATAATTGTATTTAACTCCTGTAAAGTAAAACGGCGAGTTTTCAGCCATTATTGATCTTGTTAATGTTAAATTTGAAAATGAAGATGATGTTTCAAAACCTATATATGACGGCATAATTCCTGCTTCAACTACATGTTTTTTATCTTTATCTAAATATACTCCTATATATGCTTCATGAAATAATTTTAAACTTTCCGCAGTATAATTATCATCAACATACGTACCTGCTTGAATTGCAATATTTGCATATACATTTTCATACGTAATGGTAGAACGTAGCATTCCTATATTAATACTAAACTCATTATGTCTACTATGATTATAAATCCAGCCTAAACGAGTAGGAGTTGTTGGTTTATTAAAATCATATCCGTAAAATGCCTCTAAATATCCTGAAAAATCGACTTTTACTTTACTTTCTTCTTTTGCTTCTTCTTGAGAAAAAACTGCTGTTGTTAATAATAATGCCGCTACTTTTAAAAAATTTCTATTCATTGTTTTTGTTCTTATAAAATACCTGATCTAAGGTTTCTTTTGGTTCAGGAATATCTTCTTCTGTTATTGTTTTTAATGCTTTTTTTGTTATTCTTTTAATTTTTACAATTCTATTGGCTTGTTTTTGGATACATTTTTCAAAAATATTTCTAATAACTCTGGCATTTCCAAAGCTTTCATCTCTTTCTTCATATAGCATTTCAAAAGTATCTTTGAGTTTTTCTTTCGCTTCTTCTGTTAGAATAAAATCAGCTTTTTTACAATTCAACTCAAAAATGGAGAATAATTCGGTAGGTTTAAAATGATCAAAATGGAAATAACGATTAAACCTAGATCTTAATCCTGGATTTGAATCTATGAAGATTTGCATTGGTTCATCATATCCTGCAACAACTACTGCTAAATCATCTCTGAAGTCTTCCATTCGTTTTAGCAATGTATTAACAGCTTCCGCTCCATAATCATTCCCTAAATTCTGACTTAAGGCATAGGCTTCATCAATAAATAAAACGCCTCCTTTAGCCTCAGTTACTATTGTATCTACTTTTGTTGCTGTTTGACCCACATAACCTGCAACCATTCCTTCTCTATCAGTTTCAATCATTTGCCCTTTGGTAAGAAATTCTAAATGTTTAAAAATTCTACCTAGTAATCTTGCCACTGTTGTTTTTCCTGTTCCTGGTGGTCCTAAAAAAACAGTGTGTAATGTTATTTCAATATTTTTTAAACCTTGAGTGGTTCTTTTCTTTTGAACTTTTAAAAGGTTGACTAATTCGGCTACATCTTTTTTTACATTTTCTAAGCCAATTAATTCGTGTAGTTCTTCTAAAACTTTCTCCAACGAATCGTTCTCTATTGTTTTAACATCACTTATTTTGAAATCGATTCCTAAAACATCGTTTATGTTGGTTTTACTTGATACTTCAAAACTACAAACCAATTTCAAAAATACATTGAATGTTTGATACGTTTCTTCAAATTTCGGATGTTTGTTTTGTTTTAAATAATTTAATAAATAGGTTTTACTTTTATCTAAATCAAATAAAATGTTTTCTTGAACAATTTTATTAAAATGATTTTTAAACGCATTGGTTGTTACCAATTTGTTTAACTTATCTATTTCGTTTTCATTTGCAAAATGTTGATTTCTAATTGCGTCATAATAATAAGCTAATCCAAATTGTGCTTTTTCGGATATGTTTTTCACTTTACTGAAAACAAAAATGAGATCGGAAATGAAAATTTGTTCTGCTTTTAACAGTAATTTATTCTCTGTATTTTGAGGTAAAAGCGCATTAATTTCTGTAATACATTTTGTGTCAGAATTTAAAGAATCACATAGTTTTAAAATAGTTGCTGTTACTATTTTAAGTTCTTGAATATATTCTTTTGTAAATGCTAATTCCATAAACTTTAATTAATGCTGTTTTTTTCAGACCAAGATAATTGTTCTGGCAATGTTATGTTTGAAAATTCAATATGAATAACTCTCCTTCTTTCATTATTTATTGTTTTATTTGATGCATGAAACAACAATGGTTTCATTATCATAATTCCTCCTTTTTTGACAGAACACACTCTTTCATTCATGTTTTGAAAATCTATTGAATCAGCTCTTACTACTCCATTTTTATGCGACTTTGGAATTACTTTTAAAGCTCCATTTTTTTCATTAGTATCATCTAAATGAATTCTTATAGTAGAAATATTCTCTAAAATTTCCTTTGGAGGTTGAACTGAAAACTGATTTTGCTTTATTGTCCAATTTGTGTATTCTTCTATATCTAACTTCTTATTGACTGATATAGTTAAATCTTGATGATACGATACAAACCAATTTGATTGTTCGGGTTTGTCAAAATAAATTGATTTTACAACAAAGCTATCATTCCCTAAAAGGGCTCTTAAAACTTCTTTTAATTTTTCATTAAACAAAAGGGTTTTTAGCTCAGGTATTTCTTTTAAGAACTGACGAATGGCAAAAAGGTCTTTAGATTTTCTAAATGTTATATTCGAAGAACTACTTTTACTCTGAATAGTTTCAGTTATAATATCTATTTCATGAGATGAAAAAACGGTTTCAATTACTGTATAACCATTATCTTCTAAATCTTTTTTGTAATTTACTTCTGAAACTTTATTCATAAAAAACAACTTATGAAAGCATCATTTGATTGATAATCTCTTTAGTCAGTTTTAAATGTTCTTCTCCATATTCTTGCCAAGCTATTCCCATTTCTCTTAAGTCGTATTTAGCAACAATAGAACCATAATTTTGCTTTTCTCCGTTTATTGTTGGATATCCAATAACATAGATAGTTTGCGCTAATTCTACGGCTAATTCTATATCATGAGTAGAAAAAATAACGGTGTTATATTCTGAGGTTGTATTTAATAAATCAAATGATTTTTTTACTTCTTGAATATTACCTACATCTAATCCTGAGAAAGGTTCGTCCATAACAATAAACTGATCCGAAGAGAACAATTGTTCAATGATAGCGGTGCGTTGTCTTTGTCCTCCAGAAAGTTCATTAGGATATTTGTCTCCACAAGTATCTAATCCCCATTTATGAAGATATTCTTTTATTTTTTCTTCCTTTTCACTTTCATTTAAATCTGTCTTTCTTAAAGCAAATTTCAATGTTTGTAATACTGTTTTATGTCTAAACAACGTATATTTTTGATCTACGAAACCAATGTCTCCTTCTTTGATTTCTTTTGCAGCCGCAGCTTCGGTACTGTTAAAATCTTTAATTAATATCTTTCCAGATTTTGGATGAACTAATCCTGTTAATGCTTTAAAGAAAGTAGATTTTCCTCTTCCGGATCGTCCTACAATGGCTATTACTTGAGAAGTACAATCGTGATCTAATCTTACAACATCTTTTTCAATTAAATTTATATCTTTAATAATAATAGTGTCATCATAAGCAACACTAAGATTTTCCACATATAAAAGTGTTTCTTTAAATTCGAAATTCATAATTTTATATTTTAGAGTATCTAAATATTGCTCTTCTTAAATAGTTAATAAACCAATCTAATAATAAGCCTATCGTTAAAATAATTATTTGTAATGCTATAATTCGTCCATGATTCATAAACTTATCAGAATTCTTAATTAAAAATCCTAATCCTCCTGATGCTACAACAATAGATTCAATTGTAACAAGCATCATCCATGTTATGGCTAAATTTTGGCGAATTACATCGATAACATAATCTAATCTTCCTAAAACAATTACTTGCCATAAAACTTCAAAACGATTACATTTTAAGGTTTTCGCATGGTCAAATTCTTCTTGTGGAATATCTTTTACTACAGAAATTAATGATGTAGTTAAAAAGGTAGTCAGAAATATCACCATAATCCAAATTTGCATATTTCTTGCATCGTGAACTACTAATGTAATATAGAATGATAATCCTGTAAATGGCAGAAAACGAAATTTAGTAACAAATTCGGCTACTGGTTTTAACAATGGAATAGGCCAACTATAAGCAAATAATAATGAGATTACTGTTGCTAAAAATATAGATAGAAAGCACAATTTTAACGAATTAAAAATATGCACTACTAAGCCTTCATTATACAACTCTGAAAAACCTTTAAATACTTGTTGCGGATTTGGAAACAGGTGTTTTTCACCAGAAGTTCCTATAACCCAAAACAGTATTAAAATTACAATCCATCCTAGCAGAATTATTGTCCTTTTAGATTTAGATATCTTTTCAAATGGTGTTAAAAATTTTATCATGGGCATAATTAAAGAGCTACCAAAATTTGATAGCTCTTCTGTTTTTTATTATTTCAATAGAGTAATTACTACTCTTCTGTTTTTTGATTTTCCTTCTGCTGTTGAATTATCAGCCGTTGGTTCATTTGCTCCTTTACCATCAATCATTTGGAAACGACTTAAAGGAATTCCTTTTTTTCTTAAATAATCTACTACAGATTCTGCTCTGTTTTTAGATAAAACTACATTTGAAGCTGGATTTCCTACATTATCTGTATGGCCTACAATTGTTAGTTTTGTGTTTTCAGCTTGAATTAAAAGATTATAAATTTTTTCTAATTCACTAGAAGAACTATTTGAAATTTGAGCACTTCCTGTATTAAAATTAATTCTCCATTCACCAGACGCCATAACTTCTGTTGCTTGAGCTGTATAATCTGCTTTATCAGCGGCAGTAGATTCAATATCGTTTATATTTTTTAGATAAAATAAATTTACTGCATCTTCATAAGCTGAAACTTTACCTACGTTTTCATTAAAACCAAACGGATTTAACTCTGTTAAATAAGTTGATACCTGATTATAAACTGATTTATATCTATTTACACCATCAGATAATCCAAAATATTGCATAGCATCTGCATAATTAAATACTTTTGAACCTCCCATATTATAGGTTAATCCATTTTTAGTCCCTTGTTGCCCTTTGAACATATCGTACCAATACTTTGGAGATTCCATTTGATATGTATCTGTTATTGCTTCTGATGCTCTTACTCTCCAATCATCATAATTTTTCATTTGATTAGAAGCTGTTAAAGCTGATTTTAGAATATTAGAAACAACATCTGGATTTTGAGCAGCCCATTCTTTTACACCAATTAATACTGTTGGCATTTGATTGTTAAATTCTTTAGTAGAAACAATATCTACAAAACCTGAAAGTTTATCAAAAACCATTTTATCACCAGGTGTCCAAGTTGCACAACCGTCAATTTTTCTATTAACTGATTTCCCTGTTAATTTTCCATTAGAAACTTCTTTTAAAGAAACTGTCCATCCTGTTGTTTGTGACTTAATTAATTCTTCTGCTGATTTAATATAATCGTCATTTTCAGAAGGATAAATATTCACTGCATCAGCATCATAAGTAGACGGATCTGGATTTACTTTTAAACCATTTGCAAAACAATAATTTACAGTTGTTACCCAATCGCCATCTCCTAATACTGCTGAAATAACTGATCCTTTCATAGATTGAGGGTCAGATTTCCAACTTGGTGGCCCAATTAATTTGTCTTCACCATAACTCATTCCTACTGCTCCTAAAACTTGTAAGTGGTATTTATCATTTCCGTATTTTTCGTTTAATGATTTTTGTACTGAACTAATATAAAACGGTGCTCCATCTCCCATAATCATCACAGCAAATGCACTTTTATCTGATGTTGGAAATTTTGCGCCTTTATCAAATTCTTCAATAAATTTCATTTGCATATTTCTCAATTCAGATAACCAATCTTGACGAATAATTTCAAGATTGACTCCGTTTTTTTCCATTAATGACCCTTTTGTTGTTTTTGGACCACCATTAGAAACTATAATTCCAGATTGAGCATTCCAAGCATAACCTGCAATTCTTACTAAAGGTTTATTAGAAACTTCTGTAGAGATTGTTTTTGAAGGTAATTCTATTTTATCAGCATTTATTACATTATCTACAACAACATTGTTTAATTCTATACCATTTAGCTGCTTAGAAACCTGAGTTCTAAGACCTGGTGATAAATAATAGATTGCACTTAAAATTCCTCCAATACCTATAATTACTACAAGTAACTCTGATAAAGTAGTTAATTTTTTTGTTCTAAGAATTTTTCCCATTTTTTATATAAATAATTTAGTTTTTAATAATTAAAATATGTCTCCAAATCCACCTGCATTTTGTTTGTCTTCTTTAGACATTTTATAGTTTTGACTTGAATATTTTGTTGAATCAGGAATTGTATTTTCTCCTGTTTTAATTTTATCTGCTAATGAATCTAATCTAGAATATAGTTCATCATTATCTACTGAATATTGAGATGTTAATGTGTCTATATCTAATAAATTTTCAGATGTTCTTGCTATATCTTGAGCAATAGTTGATGTTACTACTTCTAATGCATATTCTAATTCCCAATCTTTTGTGAACATCATTGCGTTTTTAGCGCTTTCTGTTGCTGCTTTCGCATTTTTAGCAAACTCGTATTCTTTTCGAAGCATTGTAATGGTAGCATCAAAATCGGCAATTTTAATATCAATTGCAGTTCCTGCTAATGTTAACTTACGATCCATTTTTCCCAAAACATTTGCTCTAACTCCATATTTTTGAACAAAACTTTTACTTTGTTCATACTGATTAGAAATTCTTTGAGAGTTGCTTAGTTTTTTAGCCAGTTCACTTTGTAAGACAACATATTCATCTGTGTCTTTAGCTGTAATTCCATTTGCTTTTACCATTTCGTCCATTGCAGATTTTAATCTTTCTGATTGGCGTTGTAAGCTTAATAATTCTTCTTGGTAATCTTTAGCTTCTTTCTCTGATTTTGAAGCTTCCATTTCCATTTCATTTTTAAGACCTTTTAATTTGGCTTTAGTATTTTTAAAAACTTCGCGGTTTTTAACCATTTTTTGCTTTTGCTCTTCTAATTCATTAAATGGATTACTCTGAATAAGTGCTTTATGTATATTTTTTGTTGCAAAACGAAGTCCTTTCATTATCACTGGAAACATCATTACTAGAAAGATAAGAAATATTGCTGTTGCAGAAAGAGCAATAACTTGTCCTAACATTGTAAACAGAGGAGGAATTATATAAGTCCATGTTAAATATCCTCCGATACCCAATAGCCCTAAAGCAATAACCCAAAATAAATATTTTTCGCCTTTTTTAAGTGATTGTGTATTTAATGCTATTTCTCCTTTTGATTCGTCAAAATGTTTTAAAATAGGTAACTCTAATAAAGTACTTTTCTCTTGTTCGAATTTATTCATGTTTATTATAAATATTGATTGATGCCGCTTATTACTAAATTAATTGAGTCTAATATTTTTTGTTTTGCGAAATTATTAGCTTCAATTTTTAGTTGAATTTCTCTTAATTCACTTTCATTTTTACTATCAATATTAGCTAATAATGTTTTCTTTTCTTGCAATTCTTGTTGCATTTGTAAAATCTTATTTTCTAAATCTGTAATAGTATTTGTTAATGTTTCTTTTTCTTTTAAAACTAGATTATTTAAATCTTTCTTTTTTATATTTCCTGTAGAATCATATTTTGCAAATACTTTATTAATCTCATCGATATAAAATTTTGATTTTTCTAGCAAATATTCTTTAGATAAATCTGGTTTAATTGATTTACCCATTGTAAATGCCATTTGATAACTCTGTGGGTTTGTAATTCCAACAATTGCCACCGATTTATACATTTCAAAAAAGTCAAAATCGTTTAAATTTAATGATTCAAATCCTTTTTCATAAACTTCTAAAATTTCATTTACAAATGGATTTGCAAAATTTTCATTTGTTGTATTTATTATTTTCTCTTCTGGAAATTTATTAGTTTGAACTGTTGAAGGAGATGCTTTCTCAATTGGTTTTGATTTTGATTCTTCCTTGCTTGAAGAATTATCTGAATCATTAATGAATAGACTTTTCCAATTAAAACTTTCTTTTGACATTACTTATTGGTTATATTGTTCCTAGTTATACGTGAAATTTTTGTTAAAGTTACATTTTTAAAAATAATATTTTAAAATATGCAATCCAAATATAAGAAAAAGGCTATTTGGAAATCCAAATAGCCTTTTAAAATATTATTTAAAAAAGAAATTAATTATTCAATGCTTCTGCACCACCAACAATCTCTAATATTTCACCAGTAATTGCTGCTTGACGAGCTTTGTTATATGTTAATTTTAATTGATTTCTTAATTCTGTTGCATTGTCTGTTGCTTTATGCATAGCTGTCATACGTGCACCATGTTCTGATGCAAAAGAATCACGAATTGATTTGTATAATTGTGTTTTTAAAGATTTCGGGATCAATGTTAAAACAATTTCTTCTTTAGATGGTTCGAAAATATAATCCGATGCAATTGCTTCTCCTCCTGTAATTGGTTCTAATGGTAAAAAATGTTCCGTTTTAACAATTTGAGTAGCTGCATTTTTAAAGTGATTGTAGACAATTTCTATTTTATCATACTCTCCATCAATAAATTTTTGCATTAACACTTCGGCAATTTCTGAAACATTATCAAAAGTTAGATTATCAAAAATAGCACTTTGATTGTCAATAACTGTACTTACTTTACGCAAGACATCGTTTCCTTTTTTTCCGATAGCAAAAACATCAACTGTTTTACCTGAGTAAAATTCAGTTCTATTTTTAACACTTTTAATAACATTTGAATTAAAAGCACCACATAAACCTCTATTTGAAGTTATAGCAACAATCAAAACTTTATTAACTTCTCTTTGCTCAGCAAAAGCTCCTCCTGTGTTTCCATCAAGAGTTGCACTTAAATTTTGCAATAATTCTGTCAATTTCTCTGCATAAGGACGCATAGCTGTAATTGCATCTTGAGCCTTTTTCAATTTTGCAGCAGAAACCATTTTCATTGCCGATGTTATTTGCATCGTTGATGAAATTGAACCAATTCTATTTCTAATTTCCTTTAAGTTTGCCATTCCTTACAAATTGTATATTGTAAAAATTGTATTTATATACTGACATAGTGTTTCTTTCTATACAGTATATAAATACAATATACTTTTATTAATATTTTGATGAAATTTCTTTAGCCACTTTAGCTAACACGTCTGTGATATTATCATCAAACTTTCCAGCTTTTAAAGCATCTAATGTATCTCTATGTTTTGCGTTTAAAAATGCTAAATAATCTTTTTCAAATTCTTTAACTTTTTCAACAGGCACATCTCTTAACAAGTTTTTAGATCCTGCATAGATAATTGCAACTTGATCTTCAACTGTAGATGGGTCATTAACCGCTTGTTTTAAGATTTCAACATTACGTTTTCCTTTTTCAATTACACTCATTGTTACAGCATCTAAATCAGAACCAAATTTAGCAAATGCTTCTAATTCACGATATTGAGCTTGATCTAATTTTAAAGTACCTGCAACTTTTTTCATTGATTTAATCTGTGCATTTCCTCCAACACGAGATACAGAAATACCTACGTTAATTGCTGGACGCACACCTGAGTTAAATAAATCTCCATCTAAGAAAATCTGACCATCAGTAATCGAAATTACGTTTGTTGGGATATATGCAGAAACGTCACCAGCTTGTGTTTCAATAATAGGTAAAGCTGTTAAAGAACCTCCACCTTTTACGATTGGTTTTAACGAATCTGGTAAATCGTTCATATTTCTAGCAATATCATCATTAGCAATAACTTTTGCTGCTCTTTCTAATAATCTTGAGTGAAGATAGAAAACGTCTCCAGGATATGCTTCACGACCTGGTGGTCTTCTCAATAATAAAGATACTTCACGGTACGCAACTGCTTGTTTAGATAAATCATCATAGATAATTAAAGCAGGACGACCTGTATCACGGAAATATTCACCTATTGATGCACCAGCAAATGGAGCATAAACTTGCATTGCAGCAGGATCTGAAGCATTAGCAGCAACAATAACTGTATAAGCCATTGCTCCTTTTTCTTCCAATGTTTTAGCAATAGCAGCAACAGTAGATGCTTTTTGTCCTACAGCAACATATATACAGAATACTGGTTTCCCAGCATCGTAAAATTCTTTTTGATTTAAGATTGTATCAATACAAACTGATGTTTTACCAGTTTGACGGTCACCAATTACTAATTCACGTTGTCCTCTACCAACTGGAATCATAGCATCGATAGCTTTAATACCTGTTTGTAATGGTTCAGTTACTGGTTGACGATAGATAACTCCAGGAGCTTTTCTTTCCAATGGCATTTCATACAATTCTCCACCTATAGGACCTTTACCATCGATAGGGTTTCCTAAAGTATCAACAACACGTCCAACAATTTGCTCACCAACTTTTAATGACGCAATACGTTGTGTTCTTTTTACTGTTGAACCTTCTCTAATTCCCGTAGAAGGACCTAATAATACTACTCCAACATTGTCTTCTTCTAAATTTAAAACGATTGCTTCTAATCCATTTTCAAATTGAACCAATTCTCCGTATTGAGCATTAGATAATCCGTAAACGCGAGCAATTCCATCTCCAACTTGAAGGACAGTTCCCACTTCTTCTAATGTAGCACCAGATTGAAAATCTGATAATTGTTTTTTTAATATTGCTGATATTTCAGCAGGTTTAATTTCAGCCATCTTAATTTATAATTTTAACACTAACTAAGTGCGATCTATATTATTAATTACTAAACTCTCTTTTTAATTGTTGCAATCTGTTCACTACAGACGCATTATATTGTTTGTCACCCATTCTAAGTATAAATCCACCTATAATTGATGGGTCTATTACATTATTTATGGTAATTTGTTTTGTTGAAAACTCTTTTATTTTCGCCAATACTTTGCTCTCTAAATCTGATGTTAAAGGTAGAGCAGTTGTAACTACTACTGTTTCTAAACCATTTGATTCATCAAACAATGCATTATATTGTGATGCAATAGCTGGTAATATTTCAAATCTTTTATTTTCTAAAAGTAATTGAAAAAGTCCTTTAGTTTCATTTTGAGCTGAAGCAAAAATTTCAGATAATACAGCAAATTTAGAAGGCCCTTTTACAACTGGGTTATATAAAAACTCTTTTAATTCTGCATTTTCTTTTACAATTGTAATTACTGAATTCATATCAGCATTTACATTTGTTTCATTATTATTTGCTTTAGCTATATCCAGAATAGCCTTTGCATATCGTATAGCTGCTCTAGTTCCTGCCATAATTAATTTAATTTAGCATCACCTAACATCTTCTCAACTAATTTAGTTTGAGCATCTTTGTTAGACAGTTCGTCTCTTAATATTTTTTCTGCAATTTCTAATGAAAGTGAAGAAACTTGATTTTTTAATTCTGACATTGCAGCATTTTTCTCGTTTTCGATAGCTGCTTTTGCTTGAGCAATCATTTTGTTACCTTGTTCTACCGCTTCATTTTTAGCTTCAGCAATCATAGTATCTTTCATTTCGCGAGCTTCTTTAAGCATTGCGTCTCTTTCAGCACGAGCTTCAACTAGCAACTTTTCGTTATCTGCTTTTAAATTTGCTAAATCTTTTTTAGCGTTTTCTGCAGCCATTAAAGCATTAGATATACCTTCTTCACGAGCTGATAAAGAAGCAATAATTGGCTTCCATGCAAATTTAGCTAATAATATAATTAAAATTACAAGTATAATAGCTTGCCAAAAAAACAAACCGTATGAAAAATCATTAATTAATTTATCCATTATATAAACTTTAAAATATGTTTCAAAAAAATTGTTTAATAAAACAACACCTTAAGCCAACCGCTAAAGGTGTTGTTTTTTAATTAAGCTCCTAAGATTAAAGCACCGAATGCTAAACCTTCCAATAATGCACCGATGATAATCATCGCAGTTTGAATTTTACCAGCAGCTTCTGGTTGGCGAGCAATAGCGTCCATTGCTGAACCACCAATTTTACCTAAACCTAAACCAGCTCCGATTACGATTAAACCTGCACCTACTAAATTTGGAATTTCCATAATAATTGATATATATAATTAAACAAATTTTATTCTTAAACTATTACATTATCGTGATCACCTAAACCATCGTTACTATGATGTTCGTCATGATGATGCTCTTGAACCGCCATACCAATAAATAAAGACGATAACATTGTAAATATATAGGCCTGCAAAAATGCAACTAAAATTTCAATTACAGAAATAAACAATGTTAACGCCAAAGAAACTGTTGTAGCTCCTACTGTTGTTAACTGCTCTTTCATTACAAAAACAATAGCGATTAATCCCATTACTACTGTGTGCCCTGCAGTTATATTTGCAAACAAACGAATCATTAAAGAGAATGGCTTTGTAAACATTCCTAAAACCTCAATTGGTGCTAAAATAATTTTCATTGGAATTGGAACTCCTGGCATCCAAAAAATGTGTCCCCAATAATCTTTATTTGCGCTAAACTGAGTAATAATAAATGTGAATATTGCCAAACACATTGTTACTGCAATATTTCCTGTAACATTAATTCCTAGTGGTGTTAAGCCAATTAAATTTAATAACCATATTAAGAAAAACACAGTTAACAAGTATGGCGTAAATTTTTTATACTTTGCTTCACCGATATTTGGTCTTGCAATTTCATCTCTAACATAAATTACTAAAGGTTCTAAAACTCTATTAAATCCTTTTGGTAAATTATTATGACTTGTCTTATATGTTTTAGCTAAACCAAAAAACAATAAGAAAATTACAATTGAAGTTAATAATAATGCAAAAACATTCTTCGTTATAGAAAAATCTAAAGGCTTTGCATTTGTTGGATGATGATGTTCATCAAAACTTAATACACCTTCTGCATCTGTTTTATAAATCTTCCCATGAAACAATTTATAATATTGTCCGTCTACTTCTGCAACTCTTTCGCCATGATGGAATTTTGAAGAAGAAAACACTTTCAATCCATTATCAATTAAAATAACTGGCAATGAAAATCCATAATGCTTCCCTTCCGCTTCATCTGAAAAGAATACAAAATCATACGAGTCTTGCAAGTGATGCGCAATATGTGCATTTACTTTTTCTTTTTGTGATAAACCTTCATGGTTAGAATGATTTTCTACATGAGATTCATGTACGTGTTCGACAGCAACTGATGTGCTATCTGAAGTCGTGTTAGCTGTACTAATAAATGGTAGTATCGAAAATGCGATAGCTACAATTAAACTAAGTGGTTTTCTTGAAATCACCATATCGTTATAAAATATAATTTTTACGGTCGTTAAAATTTTTTGCAAAAGTACAATTTTAATTATTATTCCGTTATTGAAAAATAACTTTTTTTACGAACCTGTTATTTTTTTTAATTTTAGCTTTTTTTATTTAATATTTTAACTGTAAAACAGACATCTACCAACATGAACTCTATGAAAAGAATAAAAAATGATACTTTCTCATAATTATTCAAAATATCTGATTGTTTAATCAATGAAATAAAAATATAGCAAATGATTAATTTAATAGTAAGTGTTACTAAAAATGCAAAACCTAAAATTTCTTTTTTCTTATTATTAATATAGTCATGTGTAGCAAGCAATAAAAAACTACTAGCTACAAAAAAAAGACTCATTTTATATATATTCACATTTGCATCACTTAACACTTCTTCTAATTGAAAGACTTTTATAATTAAAAGGTTTATAATTAGAATTATTGTTACAATTACACAATAATACACATAGATATTGTTCTTTATTTTCATTTATCATTCTTATTTAAAAAAATCACCTGCTTAACAACATAGTATATTGCTAAAATGACACCGATTAAGGTGCAAACTTCTTGATAATATGTTTTTTGATATTTTTCATCTAAATAAGTCCCTAAATAGTGCGCAATAAAAATAGTAAATCCCATTTGAAATGGGATTGTTATTAATGACAACCATTTATTAGGCTTCTTATTCATTTTTTTGAAATATTGCGTAAATATAAAAAAAAGGGGTTGCAAACGCAACCCCTTTTCTAAACTATAATTCTAAATGATTAAAACTCATATCTTGCGGTAAAATTCCATGTTCTCCCTAAACCGAAAAACGCATTGTTTCCTCCAGCAATTCCTCTATAAATATTCCCATTATCTCTAAAAGATGGATTACTTGTGCTATTTTCATTGTAGGTTGAAGGATCTATACTATCTAATTGATAACTAGAATTTGATTCTGAAATATATTTTCTATTGAAAAAATTATTAATATTCAAACGTAAATCAATAGCATTTACCACATTTATTTTAAATCTATATGACACAAAAGCATCTACAACTGTAAAATCTGGTAACCTCACAGGACTCTCAAATGCAAATGCTTCGCCATAAAAAGCAGGATCATATCTCTCTAAAGAAGGAGAAGCATACATTTTATCAGAATATTTAAGGTTTGAACCAAATATAAAGTTAGAAAACACTTCATAATTTGCTCCTATTGAAGCCATTAATTGAGGTGCTCCTCCTATTTTATGATCTTCAATATATAATATTGAAGGTTCTGACAAATCTCCATTTGCTGTAGGTGCTAAATTTTGGAAAATTGCATTTGAACTATATGTCCAATCGCCAAGTGATAATGTTCCATTTAAAATTACTTTTCTAATTGGAGCAGCAGTAATATCTAACTCAATTCCTTTGTTTATTCTATTTATTCCCGATGTTGTTCCAAAATTACCTGCTTCAGGTGTATAATATGGTGTTTCTGCATTATCATGTGTTGATGAATATGCACTTAAATTTAAATTAAGATGTCTTGATCTGAATCCATACCCAACTTCAAAAGATTTAAACTTTTCGTTTTTATAATTTGGATTCACATCATTATTTAAACCACTATAAACTGTAACGAAAACTGGAGGTCTTGACACAAATCCTGCATTCGCCCATATATTGTGTTTACGCGTTATGTTATAATTAACACCAAACTTTGCATTATACCCATCAATAGCTAATTCTCCTGTTGCATTTTTAGAATCATCAATTAACGAATAATCTACTCTTTCAATAAATTGTCTATTAAACCCTCCTTGTGCTAATAAATTCAACTTCCATATATCATATTCAATTTGTGCATAAGATCCCAAATAAGCAATTTTAGCATCGTAATTATAATCTACTGGTGTTGCTCCTAAATTCTTTTTAGTAAAATCTAAAATAGGTTCAGGCAAAGCTGTATTTGATGTATTTAATGAATACCAAAGACCTGGCGTGCTTGCATTTAAAGCATCATAAAAATCGATAGAATATGCAGATGCTCCAAATAAATCATTAACAATTCTAGTTTTATTATATATGGTTTTTCTAGAATCTATACCTAAATTAAGTGATAAATTCTTCGCCAATTCAGTTTTTAAATTTAAAATTCCACCATAGAAAGTTTGATTTGTAATTTCTGATAATAATGTTAAACCAGAATCATTTGAAGCCACTGGATTTCCATTGTTATCAGTAAATACTCCATTAAAAGGAGAATTAACATACTGACCGTTATAATTAGGATCTCTCATAAATGTAGTTCCTCCAAACACAGCTGGATTCCCTGAATTATATTGATTAATAAAATTCAAATCAATTTGACTATTATTATCTAAAATATCAAGTCCAGAAGCTCCTAAAATTCCTCCTGAAAAATTTGTATGACCACTAGTTCCTTTTGAACCATACAATTTTGTTGATATTTGTGTTTTATCACTTACATTTAAATCCCATTGGAAAATTCCTAATGGTTTATGTCCGAAATTTACCTTAGTATTATATTCTTTACCATTCAAATATCCCCAATCACGATTGTATTTAGTATCTGCTTCATTTGTACCATTACCTTGAAACACATAATTTGACAAAGCGATATCAGAAACTCTTTGATTATGCCATTGTGGCGAACCAAATATTTTAAATTGAAAGTCACTTTTCCCTTTGTTATAACCTAATGCCATATAATATGAATATGCTTCAAAATTTGTTGATTTAACATATCCATCTCCTGAAGTTGCACTTAATAAAAAGTTTGCAGAAAACCCGTTTTTAAGTTGACCTGTTGCATAAGATCCTGCAAATTTTCTATATCCATTGTTCCCTACAGAATTATACAAAAAACCTCCTTTATCATGATTTGCATTTCTTAAAATCATGTTCATTGTACCTGCTACAGATGAATTTACTAATTTTGAAGCTCCTAATCCTCTTTGTAACTGGATTGATGTCGCAACATCATTCATTGAAGAAATATTTGCCCAATCTACAATTCCTGCTTCTAAGTCATATACCGGAATACCATCAATCATAGGAGACAAATTGTTTTGCTCAAAACCTCTCACATTAATTCTTGAATCTCCAAAACCACCTCCTACTCTAGAAGTATAAACTCCTGGCATTTGGCTAGTTAATTCGATAAAATCTTTATTTGAAACTTTTTCACGCATTTCATAGTTTCTCATTGTAGACGAAGAGATAGGTGTTTTTCTATCTTTAATAACGTCGATACTTGAGGTTGTTACTATTACATCTTTTTCTACAACTAAATTATCTTCTAAATATATTGTACCTAAGTCTATAGTATCATCTTGATTTTTGTAAAATGAAATTACTTTTGTAACATATCCATGCATTGAAATTTCAATTGTTCCAAATGCTTTTACTGAACTGATTTTAAATGTCCCATCAAAATCTACTGTTGTTTTTTCCTCAACATTACTACTGGGTGACAATACGCTTACCGTTGCTCCAAAAAGACTTAGTCTTTCTTTGTTATCCTTAACAACTCCTTTAAATTTACTTTGTGCATTAGATTGAAACACACTCATAATGCAAAGAGTCATTAATAAATAATAAAAATTCTTTCTCATAAAATTGTACTTTGTATTTAAAGCACAAATATTTTTGAAAAAAAAATTATAAAACAATTTGACTTTCTATGTAAAATAACACTTTTGCATTATTTTGGTTTTTTCAATGATTAATCTTCTATTTTTTATGTTAAAAAAAACCAAAAATATTTCTTAATAAAAATTAAAAAAAATAGATAATTAAGTTTTATTAAGTTTTTGTTAAGAAATCTTTAAAAGTGATTTTTTTACAAAAATTTATTCTTATAAAAACAAAATGTTTTGAATTTCAAGTTTATCTTTAACAAATGAAGTTTGTCAAATAAAAAAAATCCCATTAAAAATGAGATTTCTAAGACTATTTAACTAGTTATTTTTATGATTTAGCATCCGTTTTTACTGTTTTAGATTGTGATTTCATTCCACAAGTAGCTTCAAAAACTGCTCCTGGTTCAACAGAAAGCTTTCCAACAAGTACATCTCCTTTTATTTTTGCTGTTGATTTTATTGTTAATAATTCTTCTACCTCTAGTTTTCCTACATAGTTTCCTTCAATATCAACATTCTTACATTTAATATCTCCTTGAACTTCACCTGATGTTCCGATAACCAATTTTCCTCCTGAAGTATAATTTCCAATTAATATTCCGTCTAATCTAAAATCATCTTTCGATTCAATATTTCCAGTAATAATGGTTCCTTGTACAATTCGGTTTGTTTTTCCTAATGGCGTTTCTTTTTGTTTTGTTGTTTTATCGAACATTTTTTATAAATAATTTGGGGGTTGAGTTATTGGTTTATTTAATCCATTCTTCAAATTTCTTTTTTACTTGAATTACTTTATAATCTTCAGTAGAAACAATATGAACTTCATCTTTAATCTTATAATCTTTATATTCTTGTAAAATACTTAAGGTTGCTTTTGCAACTTCTTCAGTAATAAAACCATGTATAACAACGAAGTTATCATCTAATGTATAGATATCTGTTGATAATTTCAAATCTTCATTATTACGTGCTTTTAGATATTTCTCAACCTTATCTATTAATTTTTTAGTATTCTCTTGATCTGTTTCTTTTTTTGGAAAGACTAATTTCCATGATGTTCCTTCTGCATTTCCAAAATTTATTGTTTCTAATCTTGGAATATCATTTTGCAATAATTGTTCTGCTTGTTTTCCTTCTTCAATATCAGGATATGTTAATGATACAAAGTTTAAAGCTTTCTTATATTCATCTACACCTTTTAATCTTCCAATTACATTTGCTTTAAGCATTTCAAACTTAGGCAATGATTCTTCTCCAAAATATTGCTCAATTCTTTCTTCTACTTCTTTATAGACTTCTCTCAGTTGATTTTTTTCGTATTTTTTAAATAATTTATTATAGACCGCTTCCGGATTTGAATCGTCTTCCATTGCTTCTGAAGGGTTTTCTATAATTTGCGTATATCTACTATTAGGATATTCTAAAGTAATTTGACGTTTATAATCCTCTGCTTTCTGAGGGTTTATAATTTCATAAATCTTATATAAGTTATACTTAGCTGGTAAAATCAACCTCTCTTCAGGATTATTTTTAAGCAATTTTTCTAATCTATTAGTAGCTAATTCATATTCTTTAAATTTTTCTTTATAGATAACACCCAGTTGATAATAGGCATAATTTCTGTCTTTATGAATACTATCAATAATGGTTTGCTCTTTTGGTAGTTGTGATGTATAAAAAGAAACTTTGTATTCTGGTTTATTTTCAATGTGATTTAAAGAATCATTTTCAACAATATTATCTTGATTCTCTTCATCATCATCTAATTCTTTTGATGAATTATTTCCCGAAGACATTCTCCAATCTTCTTTATATTGTCTGTCTCCCCATTTGTTTTTAAATTCTTTTTTTCCAAAAGCTACTGTTACAGGATTATAAAAATAAAACGTGCTTTGTTCTTCTTTTCCCCCTGACAAGTTTTTAGCAGGAAGAGAATTTATTTTACTTTGTTGACTTAATTTAGAAAAACTATTATTAGCATTTGCTAAGTTAGCGGCTTTATTTGCTTCTAATTCAGCTTTTTCTGCTGCAATTTTAGCTTTTAACTCATCTTCTTTCTTTAGTTTTTCTATATACTTTTCAAAATAATTATTTCTTTCAATTTCAGACATCGCAACCAAGGCAAGAATACTATCATTTACTTTTGCTATTTCTTCATATTTAATAACATCATCTAGATTATCCCTTTTCTTTTTAAATTTTCTATATTCTCTAGTTTTATCACTTAAACTATTTAATGTACTATCATAATATTTGCCTGCAATTTTATATTCTGCATTTTTAAAATATATTTCTCCAATATTTCTATAATTTGAAGCAACTAAATATTTGTCTTGTGATACTGTTCTAAGTGATTTGTTATAATACTTTTTAGCTGTACTATCAATTTCTTGTTTATCATAAAAAAGCCCCATTTGATGATGTAAAATATCCAAATAAGGTCTGTTTTCTCTATCTTCAATTAATTTATTGAATTTTTCAGTAAAAATTAAAGTATCTCCATTTTTATAATCGAACTGAGCTGCTTGCTTTGCATGTGCTTGAATTACATATCTTCTAGGAGATTTTCTATTCATGTCTATTACTTCTTGAAAAGCTGCATAAGCACTATCATTATATTCTAATGATTCATATAGTTGACCTAATATAAAAGAATACCTTGCTCGTTCTTCTTTCGTTTTTGTATTTTCCTTTGCAATTTTTATAGTTGTGATCGCGCTATCTTTTGATCCTACATTGAGATATGCTTGTGACAACATTGCGTTTGCATCAGCTAAATCTTGTCCTTCTATTTTATCGCTTTCTAATAGTTTTTTAAGATTCTTTATTGCTGTTTCCTCGTTATCTAAACGAATATTGACTTTTTCTCTCCATACTTTTGCATGATAGATTTTGTCGCTTTTTGGGTATTTATATAAAATATAATTTAATGCTTCTAAAGCAGGAATAAAACGATTATCAAAATATCTTGCTTTTGCTAATAACAAATAGGCTTCATCCATTTGAGGGTTTCTCTCAGAACCTTGTATGTTCATGGAATGCTTTTGAATTGCTTTTACTGCTTTTTCTTCCGCTCGTTCAAAATTTGGATTTTTTGTTTGACCTGGTAATATTTCTTCTTCAACATTAGGCATCCTTTCAATTGGTAATATTTCCCAAAAATTGTCTTTATATGTTAAGACTAATTCTGCCTGACCCGCATCTAAGGCTAAGTTTCCATTGTATAACACATTATATTCTGTAGTAACTGCATGGAAATTTCTATTGACAAACTTATCTTTTTTAACAGAACAACCTATTATAAAAAGTAGTAAGCCAAAAATATATGAGTATTTTAATATATTGTTCTTCAAGATAAAACGCTTTATTTCTTTAACTTCAATTTTCTCTTTTTAGTATCAAAGAATGGTAAAAATACATTTCTTTTTTTGATGTAAAAAGAAACAAACGCTTTTTTACTAATCTTGAATACTTTTCAAGTCTTTTATTACTTTAAATGCAATATCTATTTGACTATCACTCACAATTATTGTAAACTCATTTGTGGTTGAAATTACTTCGTGAATAATAATTCCTTCCCATGCCAAGCGCTGAAAAATATAATAATAAACTCCTGGAACAGAAATATTTTCTTGAGGAAGTTTTACCGTAATTGATGATAAGTTTTCAATTTTATGCGTTATTTTTTCCATTTTTAGTAGATCTGCTACCAAATAAGACACAGATGTACTTATAATGATATTTGTTTCATTTACACCTCTCGATGATGTATAAAAAACATCTGATTCTTTATTAATTTCAGATAACAACTTAGCCTGATTATCTAACAAAGTATCTGAAATATTGAAAGCATAGTCTGTTAATGAAGATCGAACCGTTATTTCACCTGTATTTTTTAATACTCTTGAAATTTTATGATTGATTTTGAAATCTAATTCTTCAGAAAGTCTTTTCAAAGACATTACAACGGCTCCTTGTTTAATATCTTTTCCTAATTCTTTTTCCAAATAAGGCATCATTACTCTGGCTAAAGAAGTTAAGTTTATGATTCCTTGAGATAAGGAATTTAATAAGAAAGGTTTTGACTTAATGTACTGTTCTACAACTGAGGAAATTGTTTTCATTTTTAAAAAGTTTTTACAAATATAATAAAAAACACAAAATGTTATATTTATAACTAAAAATAATAAAAAGCTTCTTCTATATGCTCTATGTTATATTTCTGTTTTTCTTTATATACTGCTATTATATCAAACCTAACTTCAACATCTAAATCATTTGAAATAATATACTCATTTATTGCTTTTACGAGTAACTGAACTTTTTTTGGCTTAACAAAATCTTGTGGTAAACCAAAATCCAAACTAGATCTTGTTTTTACTTCAACAACTGCTAGTGTGTTTTCTTTTTGAGCAATAATATCAATTTCCGCTTTATCAAAAACCCAATTAGTTTCTAAAATTTCGTATCCTTTCCCTTGAAGATATTCGGCCGCTTTTTCCTCTCCTATTTTACCTAATTCATTATGTTCTGCCATACCTTTATAAATTTACAAGATATTTTAATTAAATTTTAATTTAACATCTCTTTCATTTACTTCAAATTCTACTTGGCTTCCTAAAATTAATGTACGATTATCTTTTTGATGACCTGCACAAAACTCAAAAGCAATAGGGATATTATACTCTTTCATTATAGCCGTTATAATTTGAACTTCATTTTGTCCAAAAGGAATTTCATTATCATGCATATCGCGCATACTTCCTACAATAATTCCTCTTACATTTTCAAAATACCCATTCCTTTTAATATTATATAACATTCTATCAATATGATATAAGTATTCGTCTAAGTCTTCAATAAATAGAATTTTATCTTTAGTATTAATAGATGATTTTGACCCTAACAAACTATATAAAATTGAAATATTTCCCCCAACTAGTTCTCCCTTTACTTTTCCCTTAACATCATAAGGTTTTGAAGGAATAGTATATGACAACTCATTACCAAACAAGGCATCTTTAAATGTTTTCTTCACATCCTCTGGAGCATTGGGAACTGTAAAAGGCATAATTGAATGTAAAGAAGCTATTCCTAAAGTATTCAAATGACTATGTAAAACCGTTACATCACTAAAACCCATAATCCATTTTGGTTGATTCTGAAACTTCGTAAAGTCTACTAAATCAATTATTCTTACTGTTCCATACCCTCCACGTGCACACCAAATTGCTTTTACATTATCATCATCCATCATTTGTTGTAAGTCAGCAGCTCTTTCAGCATCTGTTCCACCTAATTGGCAACTATCTAATCCTATTGTTCTTCCAAGTTTCGTTTTTAAACCCCAAGATTCTAATAAATGAATAGCTGGTTTTGCTTCTTCAGGCATAAATTTTCGAGCAGTACATACAATAGCAACTGTATCGCCCTTTTTTAAAAATGGTGGAATCTTCATTTTTGTTTGAGAGTAATTAAAATTAGAAATAAATAAAAGTAAAAACAATAAACGAATCATTTAATTAGTAATAAAATTAATACTTTACTTCAAAAATAAACAAATTCAATTTAAAATTCGCTTATTCTGAATCAATGATTTATTTTTGCACTTATTCTGAATAAGATTCAGCAACTAATTTATTAAAAACCATGTTAGAAAATCCAAAAAGATACACCATTACTGCTGCCTTACCTTATACTAATGGCCCTATACATATAGGTCACTTAGCAGGTGTTTATGTTCCAAGTGATATTTATGCAAGATACTTGCGTTTACAAGGAAAAGATGTTGCTTTTATGTGTGGAAGTGACGAACATGGTGTTGCTATTTCAATGAAAGCAAAAAAAGAAGGGATTACTCCTCAAGAAGTAATTGACAAATATGATGAAATTATTCGTCAATCTTTTTTAGATTTTGGAATTTCATTTGACAATTATTCTAGAACTTCTGCAAAAATTCATCATGATACTGCTTCTGATTTTTTTAGAAAACTATATGATGATGGAAAATTCATAGAAGAAACTACTGAACAATTATATGATGCTAAAGCAGATCAGTTTTTAGCCGATCGTTTTGTGACAGGTACTTGTCCGAAATGTGGAAATGAAGAAGCTTATGGAGATCAATGTGAAAAATGTGGTTCTTCTTTAAATGCAACAGATTTAATTAATCCAAAATCGACAATTACAGGTGAAACTCCTATTTTAAAAGAAACAAAGCATTGGTTTTTACCTTTAAATGAATATGATGCTTTCCTTCGTGAATGGGTCTTAGAAGGTCATAAAAACGATTGGAAACCTAATGTTTACGGACAAGTAAAATCGTGGGTTGATGGTGGTTTGGAGCCAAGAGCTGTTACACGTGATTTAGATTGGGGAATTGATGTTCCTGTTGAAGGAGCTGAAGGAAAAAAACTATATGTATGGTTCGATGCTCCTATTGGCTATATCTCTGCTACAAAAGAATGGGCTGCAAAAGAAGGAAAAGACTGGGAGCTGTATTGGAAAGACCAAGATACTAAATTAGTTCATTTTATTGGTAAAGACAATATTGTTTTCCATTGTATTATTTTCCCTGCAATGTTAAAAGCAGAGGGAAGTTATATTTTGCCTGATAATGTTCCTGCTAATGAATTCTTAAATTTAGAAGGTAGTAAATTATCTACTTCTAAAAATTGGGCAGTTTGGTTACACGAATATCTACAAGATTTTCCAAATAGACAAGATGCTTTGCGTTATGCATTAACTGCTAATGCTCCAGAAACAAAAGATAATGATTTTACTTGGAAAGATTTTCAAGCAAGAAACAATAATGAATTGGCTGCTATTTATGGTAACTTCATCAATAGAGTTGTAGTATTAACCAATAAATATTACAATGGTGTTGTTCCTGCTCCAAATGAGTTTACAGAAATTGACGAACAGACATTAACAGAATTAAAAGCGTATCCAGCAGTAATATCTTCTTCTATTGAACGCTACCGATTCAGAGAAGCTCTAGCTGAAGTTATGAATGTTGCTCGTTTAGGCAATAAATATTTAGCAGATGAAGAACCATGGAAAATGGTAAAGGAAAGTCCTGAAAGAGTAAAAACACAAATGTATGTTGCGCTACAAATTGCAACGGCTTTAAGTGTTTTATGTGAACCATTTTTACCTTTTACATCAACTAAGTTAAAATCAATTTTAAAACTAACTGATTCAGAATTAAACTGGAATGACATTTCTAAGAAAACAGAATTGATCCCTTCAAATCATCAAATTGGTCAAGCTGAAATTTTATTTGCTCAAATTGACGATGCAGAGATACAAAAACAAATTGATAAATTAGAAGCTACAAAAACAGCTAACAAAATGGAAAATGCTAAAGCAGAGCCACAAAAAGAGACAGCAACTTTTGATGACTTTACAAAATTAGATATTCGTGTAGGAACTATTTTAGAAGCTGAAAAAATGCCAAAAGCAAATAAACTTTTAGTTTTAAAAGTAGATACTGGAATTGATGTAAGAACTATTGTTTCTGGAATTGCAGAGCATTTTTCTCCTGAAGAAATAATTGGTAAAAGAGTAACCGTTTTAGTAAATCTTGCGCCAAGAGCCTTACGTGGTGTTGAGAGTGCTGGAATGATTCTAATGACTAATAATGCTGAAGGAAAACTAGTATTCGTTAATCCAGACGCTGAAGGTGTTTTAAATGGCGCTTTAATTAGTTAAAAACATAATGAATAAACCTAGAATAGCTCTATTAATAGGAATAATTTGTATTTCTATTTTTCCTATATTAATTAAACTACAATTAACATCAGGATTAATTTCTGCTTTTTATAGAATGGCAATTGCTCTAGGTTTATTACTACCTTATGTTTTATTAACGAAAAAGATGATTATTCCTAAAAGCAAGCCATTATTTATTTCTATTTTTTGTGGTATTCTATTTGCTTCTGATGTAGCCGTTTGGAATGTTGCTATACAAAAATCGAGTGCTACTCAAGCAACACTTTTAACTAATTTAGCTCCTGTTTGGGTTGGAATTATTTCGTTTTTTTTCTTAAAAAACAAGCCCACGACTAATTTCTGGATTGGAACTGTCGTTGCTCTTTTTGGAATGATAACACTAGTTGGGTTTGATTTTTTTATCAAAATGAACTTTGATTTAGCCTTTTCATTGGCTATCCTATCAGGTGTTTTGTATGCTATATATATTCTTGTTAGTAAAAACGTCTTATCTAAGGTAGATATTTATTCATTTATGACCATAAGTTTATTTGCATCCACTCTATTTTTAGGAGCTATTTGTTTAATTGCAGATGAGCCATTTTTGGGTTTTTCTTCTAATGCTTGGCTTGTTCTTTTCATACAAGGAGCTATTTGCCAATTAGCTGCATGGTTACTAATTAGTTATGCTACTCAAAATATGCGCGCTACAAGAGTATCTCTCAGTTTATTAAGTCAAGGTGTAATTGCTACGTTTTTAGCCTGGTTATTTATAGATGAAAAAATAACACTACAGATGATAATAGGTGGTGTTATTCTACTTTCAGGAATTGGAATTACTTTTTATGAAAATAAGAATTCATAATACTATAAGGAGCCAATTAATCATTTTCTTAGTTAATTTCAAATACCTTATTTTTGTTATTAATTTACATTATTAGATATAAAGCAGTATGAAATTAAATCCAAAAATAATCGCTTTTGATGCAGATGACACACTTTGGCACAATGAACCTTACTTTGATGAAGCTCAAGAGCGTTTTTGTAGGTTATTTCAAGATTATGCTTCCAGTCAGGAAATTTTAGGACTAATTTTAAATCATCAGGTTAAAAACTTACCACTATATGGTTTTGGTATTAAAGCTTTTACTTTGTCAATGATTGAATCTGCTTTAGAATTAACGAAACATCAAATTTCTGGCAAAGGAATTGAACAGATTATAACTATTGGTAAAGACTTATTACAAAAACCTGTTGAATTACTCCCAAATATTGAAGAAGTATTAAAAACATTACAAGGAAAATACAAATTAGTTGTAGCAACTAAAGGAGATTTAAAAGACCAGCACAGAAAATTACATGATTCTGGATTAGGACACTATTTTCATCATATTGAAGTATTAAGTGATAAAACAGAACTAGATTATGAAAAAATGTTACATCGTTTAGATTGCAAATCGAATCATTTTTTAATGATTGGAAACTCACTAAAGTCAGATGTTTTGCCTATTTTAAATATTGGAGGTTTTGGTATTCACGTTCCATATCATACAACTTGGGAATATGAAAAAATTGACTTTGAAATTAAACATAATAATTTTTTAGCGCTTTCAAACATTATAGAAGTTTTAAACATTCTTGAATAAATAAAACATGTTTCCAATAGCTTTTCATTCTCTATACAGACACCCTTTACCAGAAGATCATCGGTTTCCAATGTTAAAATATGAGTTGCTACCTCAACAATTATTACATGAAGGAACTGCACTAAAAAATGATTTTTTTGAACCTGAAATGTGTGATCTAGATATTGTTTTAGCAGTTCATAATAAAGAATATGTTGCTGATTTATTGAATTTAACTTTAGAAGCTAGAGCTGCGAGAAGGATTGGTTTTCCACTTTCAAAAGAACTTGTCGAACGTGAATTTAGAATTACTCAAGGAACAATTTTGGGTTGTCAGAAGTCCTTTGAATCCAAAATTTCTTTTAATATCGCAGGAGGAACACATCACGCTTATTCAACTCATGGTGAAGCTTTTTGCTTATTAAATGACCAAGCTATTGCTGCTCAATATCTCTTAAATAAAAAATTAGCTAAAAAAGTTCTAATAATAGATTTAGATGTTCATCAAGGTAACGGTACAGCAGAAATTTTTCAAAACAATACAAAAGTATTTACTTTCTCTACTCATGGTAAAACCAATTATCCTTTTAGAAAAGAAAAATCGGATTTAGATATTGCCTTACCTGATGGAACCACTGACGAAGAGTTTTTAAAAACAATTTCAGAGATTGTCCCAAAATTAATCGAACAACAAAAACCCGATTTTATCTTTTATTTAGCTGGTGTTGATATTTTAAAAAGCGACAAATTAGGTAAACTTTCCTGTACTATTGAAGGATGCAAAAAACGAGATGAAATAGTATTTGAACTTTGTAATAAATTTCAAATTCCAGTTCAAGTTTCTATGGGTGGTGGTTATTCTCCAGAAATTAAAACCATTATTGAAGCGCATGCAAATACTTACAGAGTAGCAAAAAATATTTTTTAAAATGATCTCCTACCTTTAAAATAAGAGTTCAACTTCTCTAAAAATAAATAAGTTGAACTTCAGAAAATTACTTTCCTAATAAAAGTAAATCATTAATTATAACTTCAGTAATAAAACGTTTTACTCCGTCTTTATCTTCATAACTTCTATGAGTCAACTTCCCTTCAATAGCAATTTCTTTTCCTTTAGTTACATAGTTTTCAATTAAATCGGCTATTTTTCCCCAAGCAGTTAAACGGTGCCATTCAGTATTGTCCACCTTTTCTCCATTCGCGTTTGTATAACTTTCATTTGTTGCAAGTGTAATATTTGCTAGTTTTTTTCCTCCTTCAAAAGATTTAATTTCTGGTTCTTGTCCTACGTGTCCAATTAATTGTACTTTGTTTCTTAATGTATTCATGGCGTGTAAAAAAAAATTAAATGGTTTATATATTATTTTGTATTCTAATGAAAATTTTAATCTTGATGTTTATTTCAAAACTCCATAGTTGCAACTATATTCTTTTCATTTCGACAGTGCAAAGATTAAATAACTTTCAAACATTATTCGGTAACTATCCATTTACTTTCGGTTGTAAATAATTGTAAACGTTTGTAAACGGAAATATTTTTCATTATATTTGTTGAAAATCAAATACATATATGCCAGCAAACATTAAATCAATTGAGTTACGTAATTTACAAATTGAAGATTACAAAGAATTAAAAAAATCAATGATTGAATCTTATCCAGAAATGGCAGATTCATTTTGGAAAGAAGATCAAATAGAACTTCTATTAAAAAAATTTCCTGAAGGCCAATTAGTTATTGTTGTTGATGGCATTGTAGTAGGTTCTGCATTATCTCTATTAGTCACAGAAGATTTTGCCTTTAAAACCAGAACCTACAAATCTATTACTGGAAATTTCACCTTCTCAACTCACAATCCTGATGGAGAAGTTTTATATGGAATAGATGTATTTATTAATCCTCAATATCGCGGTCTTCGACTAGGTAGACGTTTATATGATGTTAGGAAAGAATTATGTGAACAACTAAATCTAAAATCGATAATATTTGCTGGAAGAATTCCAAATTATGGCAAATATAAAGATGAAATAACACCAAAAATTTATATTGAAAAAGTAAAGAAAAAAGAAATTTATGATTCTGTCTTATCTTTTCAGTTAAGTAATGATTTTCATGAAGTACGTGTACTTAAAAACTATCTAGAAGGAGATGTAGAATCACAAGAATATGCTGTTTTATTAGAGTGGAATAACATCTATTATGACGATAGTCCAAAATTAATCAATACAGAAAAAAGTGTCGTTCGTTTAGGACTAATTCAATGGCAAATGCGTTCTTTAGGAAACTTAGATGCTTTGTTTGAACAAGCCGAATTTTTCATAGATGCTGTTTCTGGTTATGGAAGTGATTTTGCTTTATTTCCAGAGTTTTTCACAGCACCATTAATGGCAGATTATAATCATTTATCTGAAGCCGAAGCTATTCGAGAGCTAGCTCGACACACCGAAGCTGTACGATTAAAGTTTCAAGAATTCGCCATTTCTTATAATATTAATATCATCACAGGAAGCATGCCTTACATTGAAGACGAACATGTTTATAATGTGGGTTTCCTTTGTAAACGTGATGGAACGAACGAAATGTATCGTAAAATACACATTACACCAAACGAAGTTTTTCATTGGGGAATTACTGGTGGTGATACCATACAAACTTTTGATACCGATTGTGGCAAAATAGGAATTATGATTTGTTATGATGTAGAATTCCCAGAATTATCTCGTTTAATGGCAGATGAAGGCATGAATATTTTATTTGTTCCTTTTTTAACTGATACACAAAATGGTTATACTCGTGTAAAAAGCTGTGCTCAAGCTCGAGCAATTGAAAATGAATGCTATGTTGCAATTGCTGGCTGTGTTGGAAATTTACCAAAAGTGAATAACATGGACATTCAGTATGCACAAGCAGCCGTATTTACTCCATCCGATTTTGCTTTCCCAAGTAACGGAATTAAAGCAGAAGCAACTCCTAACACGGAAATGACACTAATAGTAGACGTAGATATGGATTTACTGAAAGAATTGCACGAACATGGAAGTGTAAATACCATGAAAGACAGAAGAAAAGACTTATATAGTTTAAGAAAATTAAAGTAATAATCAGCACTTGTCATTCTGAAATAATAATAAAAAAAGCAATAATGAAAAAAGTAATTTTTCTTTTACTCCTTGTTACATCCTTTGGGTACACACAAAACACCTTACATTATAATGATGAAAAAGGATCTGAAAAAGCCACTCTTAAAGACATCGAGTGGTTAGAAGGTAATTGGACTGGTGATGCTTTTGGTGGTATTTTTCAAGAAAACTGGAACAAACCATTAGGTGGTTCCATGTTGTTTAATTTTAAATTAGTGGTTGATGGGAAAGTGGCTTTTTATGAAATTGGTCATATTATAGAAAAAGACAAAACACTGTTATACCAAATCAAACATTTCGATGCCGATTTAAAAGGTTGGGAAGAAAAAGACAAATCAGAAGATTTTAGATTCATCAAAAAAGAAAATAATAGAATGTATTTTGACAACTTTACTTTTGAGAAAGTTTCTGATAACGAAGTAAATTTGTATGCTTATTTTGAAGATTCTAAAGAAGAAGTGGTTTTTAATTTTAAGAAGTGAAAACTATTTAAAATATGACTGAAAATAGTTTACAATTAAATTTAACCCAATTTATTAAGACAGGTAAATTTAATTTTATTTCTCTTGGAGTTCACAAAAATGAATTATTAGCGAAAGGCTTTCATCCTGATGATTGGCTCAATAATGAAACTATAGAGTCTTCAAAAATATGGAAATATGGAAACTTTGAATTCCATTTTGATAATGACTCATCACTTAAAGAAATATTAAACAATTATGTCCCTAAATTAGATGGTGGAAAAAAAAATTCATATTCAAGATTGGTGGCTTTTTAAAGAAGGTAAATATATTCCAAACTTAAAAGAAACAATTAAAGAATTAGATAAACTCGATTTGAAATATTATAAAGAGATTGATTTAATTGGATTTATAAACATAACATTTGAAAATCAAGTTTATATAGTTTTTGAAAACATTGAAAAAATCAATGATTTAAACCTAGGTGAATTTAAAATGGTAGTAATTGGAAAGAAAAAAATAAATCGAAAAAAAAGTAATAACTAAACATGGAACTAGAACAACTAAAATACCCAGTTGGACAATTCAACTGTCCAGAAGTAATAACAGACGACATTTTGCATTCATGGATTTCAGAAATTCAACATTTTCCAGAGTATGTTGTAGCTGTTACCAATGAACTTTCCAAAGAAAAATTACAATGGAGATATCGTCCTTATGGTTGGAATATCAAACAAGTAGTACATCATTGTGCAGACAGTCACATGAATGCTTTTATTCGATTTAAGTTGGCTCTCACAGAAGAAAACCCAACGATAAAACCGTACGCAGAAGATTTATGGGCTGAATTAATTGACGGTACTGATGATGATATTTCTTATTCACTATTAATTTTAAAAGGCTTACACCACAGATGGCATTTGGTTTTACTAAATATGGATGAAAAAGATTGGGAAAAAACATATTATCATCCTGAAAGTAAACAATCTTTTACCTTAAAAAGTGTAGTCGGACTTTACGCATGGCATTGCAGACATCATTTAGCACATATAAAACATGCTTTACTACATGAAAATAAGTTTTAATTATGGCAAAATTGTGTTTAGAATGTAACGAAAAAATTATTGGAAGAGAGGATAAAAAATTCTGTTCAGATGGTTGTAGAAATGCTTACAACAATAAAATGAACAAAGATCAAAATAACTTGATGCGTAATGTGAACAATAAATTGCGTAAAAATTATCGTATTCTTTGCGAACTAAATCCAGATGATAAAACCAAAACTACTAGAACCAAACTCGTTAGCAAAGGTTTCGATTTTGAATTTTTCACTTCTATTTATCAAACCAAAACTGGCAATACCTATTATTTTTTATACGATCAAGGTTATATGCCAATTGAAAATGATAGTTTTGTTTTAGTTAAGAAAGATAGTTAGTTTTTAGAATAAAGATGAAAGAGAAAATAGAAAAAGAAAAATGTATTTTACTCTAGGTTTGATTTTATTATTCATACTATTTATTTTATTTGATGAAAAGAGAAGAAAAGAGAAAATTGAAAGTTTTACAGTTTCAACAATTGGATTAATGAGTAAAATAAGTAAAAAAGAAAGCGCTCATGGTTATTATAATTGTCGTTTTTATGTAAATAATAAAAGTTTTGTTTCAAAAGTTTCTTACAAAAGTAAAAAAACCATTTTAAATCGATTTTATAAAGTCAAGTATGATAAAAAAAATCCAAATAACAACTATCCATTTTTAGATGAAAAAATTCAACCTGATTCTCTAACACTTATAAGTCAGGGTTTTAAAAGCATAAAATATTACGAACACGATATTGCTACTAATACTTATATAGAACATTATAAATGGCAGTAAATAAACAAATTTCCATACTAGGTTGTGGTTGGTTAGGGTTACCTTTAGCCAAAAAATTAATTGAAAACGGTTTTTCAGTTAAAGGTTCTACAACTTCTGAAAATAAACTTGCATTATTAGAATCCAATAAAATTGAACCATTTTTACTTTCATTATTTGAAAATAAAGTTGAAGGCAATATAGATGATTTTTTAAACGACTCAGAAATTTTAATTATCGATATTCCTCCTAGTTTAAGAAAAGACACATCTATTTCTTTTGTGACTAAAATAAAAACTTTGGTTACCCAAATAGAAAAATCTGAAATTAAAAAAATCCTTTTCGTAAGTTCGACTTCTGTTTATAGGGATGTATTTCCAATTGAAAAAATAACAGAAGAGACACCTACGAATCCTGATACTGAAAGCGGTAGACAATTAGTTGAAGTAGAACAATTATTATTGAATAACCCAAATTTTGAAACCATAATTCTGCGTTTTGGTGGTTTAATTGGAGAAGATAGACATCCTATAAAACACCTAGCAGGAAAAAAAGATGTAGAAAATCCAGATGCTCCTATAAACTTTATCCATCAAGAAGACTGTATTGGAATAATTACAGCAATTACACAACAACTTCTCGACTTTGATAAAAAAAATAATGATGTGATGTTGAAACATTCTGGAACATCAAAGCAACATGACAATTTTGTTTTTAATGCTGTTTCACCTGAACATCCAACTCGTGAAAAATATTATCAAAAAAAAGCTTCCGATTTAAATTTAGCTTTGCCTATTTTTACAAAAAATTCAAAATCAAAAGGGAAAATTATTTTAAGTACTAAAATAGAAACCTTTTTATCTTACACTTTTAAAAAGGAAATTTAGTAATGGCTTATTTTAGTGTCTTTCACGAATATATAAAAAGAAAGAAAAGTGCTGTTGGATTACCATTTATTGCGCTTTGTTGGATTAGTTTCTTTTGGGGAACTACATGGATTGCTTCAAAAGAAGGTGTAAAACATATGCCCGCAATGCAACTTGTTGCTATAAGACAATTATTTGGAGGTGCCATTTATCTAATCTATTTTTTAATCAAAAAATCTCCTTGGCCAAATAAAAGACAATGGCGAAATATTTTAATATTAAGCGTTTTAAATTTCATGTTAAGTAATGGGTTAAGCACTTGGGGTGTGAAATACATTTCAAGTGGCTTAGGAGCTATTATTGGTTCTATTTTCCCTTTATGGATTGTTATTATTAGTTTTTTTAGAGGTGATAAAATTTCTTGGAAAGCTGCTCTAGGATTATTCATTTGCTTTTCTGGAATATGTGTTATTTTCTACGATTACTTAAATGATTTTCTAAATCCTGAATTTCGTTTTGGAATATTACTCTCTGTAATTGCTACTTTTACTTGGGCTTTATCTTCAATTTATATTAGAGAAAATAAGACTAATTTCAATCCTTACTTTAGTCTAGGATTGCAAATGCTAATTTCAAGTATTGTTATATTTAGTGTTACTAATATAAACGGGACCGCAATACCTTTGGTAGAAATTCCAACTATTTCATGGTGGTCTATTGCTTATTTAATAGTTTTTGGTTCGGTATTAACTTTTATCGCATTCATTTATGCTCTTGAAAATTTACCTAAAGAAGTAAGCAGTTTATATGCTTATATTAATCCAATGGTCGCTTTATTTTTTGGTTATTTCTTATTTAATGAACCATTTACTGTTTCCATTGCAATAGGTGGATTTATTACAATTACAGGTTTATACTTAGTAAATAAAGCAATAAAAACAAAATAAAAAAGGCCAAGTTAACTTGGCCTTTTCTTAATATTTAAAATTTGATTACCAAATTTTCACTCTATTTTCAGGAGCAATATACATTCCGTCTCCTTCTTTAATACTAAATGCTTTATAGAAAGCATCTACATTTTGTAAAGGTACGTAAGCACGATACATTCCTGGTGAATGTGGATCTGTTTTTACTTGATTTTTAATAGCCTCATCGCGCATTTTACTTCTCCAAATTGTTGACCAAGAAATAAAGAAACGTTGTTCTGGTGTAAAACCATCTATTAATCCAGGATTACCATTTTCTTTTAAATAAATCTGTAATCCATCATAAGCAGCATTTACTCCTCCTAAATCACCAATATTCTCTCCAAGTGTAAATTTTCCATCTACAAATATTCCAGGTAGTGGTTGTAATGATGAATATTGATCAGCAAGAGCTGCTCCTAATGTTGTAAATTCCGTTAAGTCCTTATCACTCCACCAATTAACTAAGTTCCCATCTGAATCATAACGAGATCCTGAATCATCAAAACCATGCGAAATTTCATGACCAATTACGGCTCCTATTCCGCCATAATTTACTGCTTCATCTGCCTTATAATCGTAGAAAGGTGGTTGTAAAATTGCAGCAGGAAATACAATTTCATTATATGATGGATTAAAGTATGCATTCACTGTTTGTGGAGACATTCCCCATTCTTCTTTATCAACTGGTTTTCCTAATTTTTTTAAATTTTCATTAGTTCCCCAGATTGATGCATTCTTCATATTTTGAAAATAAGTACCTCCTTCTTCAGGGTTCATAATTATTAATTCTGAATAATCTTTCCATTTATCAGGATAACCAATTTTTACTCTAGATTTTCTCAATTTCAATTTCGCGTTTTCTTTTGTTGCTTTTGTCATCCAAGGCAAATTATCAATTCTATTTTCAAATGCTTTGAATACATTAGCAATCATAGCTTGCGCTTTTTCTTTTGCTTCCGCTGGGAATTTTTCAGCTACATATAATTTTCCTAAAGCTTCTCCTAGTGTTCCATTAACAGCTTGTAAAGCTCTTTCTTCAGCAGGACGTTGTCTTACAGCTCCGGTTAAAGTTTTTCCATAAAAATCCCAATTCGTATCACCTATTTCTGTACTTAACAATCCAGATGTTTGACGCAATAATGTCCATTTCATGTATTCTTTCCATGCATTTACATCATTTTTCTTTATTATGCCTTGTAAAGCCGTCATATATTTAGGCTGAGATACTATAATTGTGTCTATCTTCCCTATCCCAATTTCTTGAAAATAAGTATCCCATTTTACAGCAGGAACTAATTTTCCAAGCTCTGCAATTGTCATTGGGTTATATGTTTTTCTTCTATCTCGTCTTTCTACTCTATCTAATGTTGACTCAGACATTGATGTTTCTAATGCTAATATTTTAGATGCGTTTTCTTTTGCATCTCCTTCATTTTCTCCTAAAAAAAGTAGCATTTTAGCAACATGATCAACATATTTTTCTCTTTTTTCTTTGTTATCTGGTGAATCAGATACATAATAGTCTCTATCTGGTAATCCAAGGCTTCCTGTTCCTAAATAAACTACATTTCTAGTACTATTCTTAGCATCTGTTCCTACATACGTTCCGAAAAATCCTAAACCACCTTCTTTTTCCATTTCTGTAATAAAAGCTACTAAATCTTTTGAATTCTTTATTGCTTCAATTTTATCTAGGTAAGGCTTTAAAGGTTCTACTCCTTGTTTGTTTCTAGTTACAGTATCTAGTATTGTTTTATAAAGACTTATCGCTTTACCTTGATCAGAATTTGGTTCAATTGTTCTGTCTACTAATGCCTTTTTTAAGATAAACATTACATCTTCGTCTGTTTTCTTTCTTAGTTCATCAAAACTTCCCCATCTTGTTCTATCTGAAGGTATTTCTGTATTGTCTAACCATTTTCCATTTACATAACGAAAAAAGTCGTCAGCTGGTCGAACTGATTTGTCCATATAATTTGTATTTATACCAACAATTTCTTTTTTTGTTGTTTTCCCTGTTTTACAAGAGTTTAATGTTGTAGCTAATAAAAGGATGCAAATGCTCCCTTTAAAAATATAATTCTTCATTCTGGTTAATTTTTTAAAGTTATAGTAGCGAAAACAAATATACTTTATTTCAATTGGTTCGGGAAACTCCCTTTTATTCTTTAACAATTCTTTTAGAAATAATGTCTTTTTTATAATTAATTTTAACAAACTATATCTTTTTATAGTAGTTGTTAAATTAATTTCTATATTAATAGTCAACATGTTTTATAAGTTTAAAATATACTTTATTTGACTAAACTTGATATTTAACTATTTTAAGATCATTTTTATTATTATTAAAATCACAAAAGTAGACTAAGAAAAACAATCAGAATTTATGATTTTTTTATGATTCTTACACCCTTAATTAATAGACTACAAATAAATCTTAATCCTACCAAAACTAATGTAACTCATCTAACATTAACACCCTTTTTGCTATTTATCTTTTAAAAAAAATTAATTTTGCATTAATTATGAGATTAAACAAGAAAGCACATATTTGGTTTATAGTTGTATTCATATTCATTCTAATTGGAATATTCATTGGGATATATACTCTTACAAAACCGCAAAAAAAATTACGAATCTATACTCCAAGAGATGTAAATCCAGAGCTTGTAGATACTACAATTCAACACATTGGATATAAACACTTCATAGCTGATTTTTCTTTTACTAATCAAAATGGAAAAATAGTTACTCAGGAAGATTATAAGGATAAAATATATGTGGCTGATTTCTTTTTCACAACTTGTCCTTCAATTTGTCCAAAAATGACTGATAATATGGTTTGGTTACAAGAAAAGATTAAAGACAATCCGAAAGTAATGCTATTATCTCATTCTGTAACTCCTGATATTGATAGTGTTCCTGTTTTAAAAAAATATGCTCAAGAAAAAGGAGTAATAGATGAAAAATGGAATTTGGTTACTGGAAATAAAAAAGACATTTATTACATTGCCAGAAAATCATACTTAGCAGTTAAAACTGGAAATATAGATGAAATGTATGATATGGTACATACTGAAAACTTTATCCTTGTAGATCAAAAAAGAAGAATCAGAGGGTTTTATGATGGAACTAATCTAGAAGAAGTAAAAAAACTTTATGAAGATATTCTTTTCCTTTGCAATAATTAACTTCAATATTTTATAATTTATTTATCATTCTTTTTCTAAATTATTAGCTACATTTGTATTTTAATTCAATCTAAATAAGGTTTGAGAAAAATATTATCTAATTTAAAAATAGGAGAAAAAGGATTAATTGATGAAATTAATATTGATGAAATTCCTTTGAAGCTTTTAGAAATGGGTTGCTTACCTGGTAATTCTATTCAATTGATTCAAATCGCTCCTTTTGGCGATCCATATTATTTTAATATAAACGATTCTCACGTTGCTATTCGAAAAGAAACAGCAAATGAAATATTCGTAACTACTGAAAATACCATCTAATTAATGTCAAATTCTACTATAAAAGTTGCTTTAATAGGAAATCCTAATGTAGGAAAAACATCTGTTTTTAATCAATTAACTGGTTTAAATCAACAAGTTGGAAACTATCCAGGAATTACTGTTGAAAAAAAGCAAGGAACATGTAAATTGTCTGATTCTGTAAAAGCAAAAATAATTGATTTACCAGGAACATATAGTTTAAATGCTAGCTCAATTGATGAAAACGTTGTTATTGAATTATTATTAAACAAGAAAGACGAAGACTTTCCAGATGTTGCAATAGTAGTTACTGAAGTAGAGAATTTAAAACGAAATTTACTCTTATTTACCCAAATTAAAGACTTAGAAATTCCTACCATCCTTGTCATAAACATGGCTGATAGAATGCAGTTGAAAGGAATTGAGCTTGATATTCCTATATTAGAAAAAGAATTAAAAACTAAAATTGCATTAGTAAGTTCTAGAAAAAAAACTGGAATTAATGAACTAAAATCGTTAATTTTAAACTATAGTTCTTTATCCAAAGAGCCTTGTTTAAATGCATCAAGTATTGATCCTGAATATTTTAATAATTTAAGAAGAGCATTTCCTAACCAATTATTATACAAACTTTGGTTAGTGATTACCCAAGATGTGAATTTTTTAAATCTAGATAGAAATGAAATTAAAAGTTCATTTACAAAATCGCACAGTGATTTAAAAAGATTACAGCAAAAAGAAACTATAAAAAGATACCAATTTATTAATGACACTTTAAAAATTGGGCAAAAAATAGACGCTTCAAAAGCTACTGATTTAAGAGCTAAATTAGATCGAATACTTACTCATAAAGTATATGGTTATCTTATCTTTTTTGGAATTCTGCTTTTAATTTTCCAATCTATTTTTGATTGGAGTACTATTCCAATGGATTTTATAGATGAGAGTTTTACATCATTAAGTGCTTATACAAAAAACAATCTTCCAGCAGGAGAATTTACGAATCTTTTAAGTGAAGGAATTATTCCTGGAATAAGTGGAATTGTAATTTTCATCCCTCAAATTGCTTTTTTATTTTTATTTATTTCCGTTTTAGAAGAAAGTGGTTATATGAGTCGTGTTGTTTTTCTTATGGATAAAATTATGCGAAAATTTGGATTATCTGGAAAGAGTGTCGTACCATTAATTTCTGGAACAGCATGTGCAATTCCAGCAATTATGGGAGCTAGAAATATTGAAAACTGGAAAGAACGCTTAATAACAATATTGGTTACTCCTTTTACAACTTGTTCTGCAAGATTACCTGTTTATGCTATTCTAATTTCATTAATAATTCCTGAAAAAAGAGTTCTTGGGTTTTTAAGTTTACAAGGATTAACTCTAATGCTTTTATATCTTTTAGGTTTTGGAATGGCTGTTCTTTCAGCAGTAATTTTAAATTACTTTTTAAAACTTAACTGTAAATCTTATTTCGTTATTGAAATGCCTTCTTATAAGGTTCCTATGCTTAAAAATGTTGCTTTAAACGTTATTGAAAAAACAAAATCATTTGTAACTGGAGCTGGTAAAATTATCTTAGCTTTATCAGTAATACTTTGGTTTCTAGGATCTCATGGTCCAAGTAAGAATTTTGAAAATGCTGAAAGTATTATTGTAAAAAACCTTACTGAAAACAATATAGAATTAGATCCTGATTTAGTTGAAAATAAAATTAATAGTTATAAACTAGAGAATTCATATATTGGTATAATGGGTAAAGTAATTGAACCTGTACTAATGCCTTTAGGATATGATTGGAAAATCAGCATTGCTGTTGTTAGTTCTTTTGCAGCAAGAGAAGTATTTGTTGGTACTTTAGCTACTATATATAATGTGGGCAGTCATAGTGATGAAGAAATAACAATTAAAAACAGAATGGCGGCAGAAGTTCATCCTGTTACTGGAGAGAAAATATTTAATTTTGCATCTGGCTTTTCATTATTGCTTTTTTATGCTTTTGCAATGCAGTGTATCTCTACGGTCGCAATTGTAAAAAAAGAAACAAATTCATGGAAATGGCCTATAATTCAATTTATCTTTATGAGTGGATTTGCTTATTTAACAGCATTACTGGCGTATCAAATTTTAAAATAAAATAGAATCTATCTAATTTACAACTTATATACGTTTAGAATTTACTTTAAAAAATTAAAATCATGAACCTTCAACAAATATTAGTCTATATAACACTTGCATTTGCAATTGGCTTTTTATTAAAAAAATTCTTTTGGAAAAAGAAATCTAAAAAATCAGGCTCTTGTGGTGATGATTGTGGATGTCATTAATAAACACCTACTCAAAATAAATACCCAATTTATATTCATCCTCTTTTATCTCAATATCTTTCACTCTATTAGGTGTTATTACAATTGATGTAATAGACATATCTGGTAATTTTATATATTTAGAGAACCACGTCCTATTTTCTTCAAAAGTATTTGAAGTAACTATAATTAATTTTTCTTCTACTAAAGTTTCTCCTTTATAAACTGCAATTTTCATTTCTACTTGTCCTATCCAAATACAATTAACTCCTTCAGGACAACGAGAATCAGAAACAAATTTGCTAATCTTCATTTCATAACCGCTTCCAACATTTGTTTTAGATGTTGAGTTTAACAACAACTCTCCTTGAGAAATATTGTTTTTAGAAGAACATTGTGTTAAAAAAACGGATAAAATTATAATCAATACTTTCATGTGAATACATTTATAATACTAAGATAAACATTTTATCCTAATGCAACATCTAAACTCATCATCACAATAAAACCACCTATAAAACCCATAGTTGCTATATCTGTATTTTTATCTTGTTGTGTTTCAGGAATTACTTCTTCAACAACAACAAATATCATCGCACCAGCAGCAAAAGCTAATGCGTAAGGTAGAATAGGTGTGAAAAAAGTTACTGCTAAAGCTCCAATAACTCCAGCAATAGGTTCTACAATTGCAGAAGCCTGACCATACATAAAGCTTTTTCTTCTACTCATTCCCATCCTTCTCAACGGCATTGAAACGGCAATTCCTTCGGGAAAATTTTGAATTCCTATACCAATAGCTAAGGTTACTGCTCCTGCAATAGACGCTTCAGGAATTCCAGCAGCTACTCCACCAAATAAAACTCCTACAGCTAATCCTTCTGGGATATTATGTAATGTTATAGCTAATACTAATAACGTTGTACGTTGCCAAGGTGATTTTATTCCTTCACTTTCTTTAAAATTAATATGCAAATGAGGCAATGTTTTATCTAAAGCAAAAAGAAACAAAGCTCCCATTAAAAACCCTACTGCTGCTGGCATTACTTTTACAAAACCTTCACCTTCACTCATTTCAATTGCTGGAGCTAATAAACTCCAATAACTAGCTGCTACCATTACTCCTCCTGTAAATCCAAGCATTCCATCTAGAACTACTCTATTCATACTTTTAAAAAAGAAAACAAATGAAGCACCTGCTGCTGTTACAAACCATGTAAACATAGTAGCATAGAATGCCGCCAATATAGGATCGATATTTTCTAAATATTCTATTAAATTTTGATACATACTTATTGAACGTATAAATTATTTGCAATTTTATTTGATATAGTAATCGTTTTATTATTAACCTCTATCTTTAATGTTTCATCAAAAGCTTCTTTTTCAAGAATTGTTATACCTGTTCCTAATGCAATATTTTTTTTATCCAAAAATTGCAAAAATTCAACAGAAGTATCTTTTACGCCTACACATTGAAACTTAGTATTTAAACTTACTTCTGATAACAATTTCTTTTGTAGCTTTTTTATCTCTCCGTTTGAATTTGGAATTGGATCTCCATGTGGATCAAAAGCAGGAAAACCAAGAAAATCATCTAATTTATTAATCAATTTTTCAGATTTAATATGTTCCAATTCTTCCGCTATTTCATGAACCTCATCCCAAGAAAATGCTAGTTTTTCAACTAAAAACACTTCCCATAAACGATGTTTTCTAACAATCATTTTGGCAGAATACAATCCTTTTTCTGTTAAAGAAACACCTTGATATTTTATATAGCTAACTAAATCTTTTTCAGCTAATTTTTTAATCATGTCAGTTACTGATGATGCTTTAGTATCTAGCATTCCTGCAATTGCATTAGTATTCACGCCTTTTGGAGACACTAATGAAAGGTGATAAATAACTTTTAAATAATTTTCTTCTGAAACCGTCATACACAAAGTTTTAGCAAATATATATAAAATATTTTTGCTTAATGAAATAATATTTTTAGTTTTGTCTAAATTTTTATTTAAATAACATTGAAAAATATATTTCTATTAACAATACTCCTTTCTACATTTTGTTTTTCTCAAACTACAATAAAAGGTGTAATTACTTCAAAAGAAGAACCTTTAGCGTTTGCATCTGTATATATTCCAAAACTTAATATTGGTAGTAATACAGATGAGAATGGGAATTATATTCTTAAAGATATACCTCAAGGAGAGTATATTATTCATTTTTCTTTTATTGGTTTTAAAACTCAAAAAAAGAATATAATACTATATAATGAAACACAACTCACTATAAATATTAATCTTGATGAGAGTCAAAATCTTAATGAAGTTGTAGTTACTGGAACATTAAAAGCAGTTTCTCGATTAGAAACTCCTGTTCCTGTAGAAGTATATACTGCTACTTTTCTTAAAAAAAATCCAACGCCAAATATTTTTGAAGCTTTACAAAATGTAAATGGTGTTCGTCCTCAACTTAATTGTAATATTTGTAATACTGGAGATATACATATTAATGGTTTAGAAGGACCATATACTATGGTAACTATTGACGGAATGCCAATAGTAAGTGGATTGTCTACTGTTTATGGATTGTCTGGAATTCCAAATTCATTAATAGACAGGATAGAAATTGTAAAAGGGCCTGCATCCTCTCTTTATGGCAGCGAAGCTGTTGGTGGATTAATTAACATTATAACCAAAAGCTCTGAAACAGCTCCTTTGTTTTATGCTGATATTTTCTCAACTTCTTGGTTTGAAAATAATATTGATTTAGGAGGAAAATATAACATTGGAAAAAGCGTTCAGTCTTTACTAGGTGTTAATTATTTCAATTATAGCAACCCTATAGATAATAATCATGATAATTTTACGGATGTTACTTTACAAGATAGAATTTCTGTTTTTAATAAATTTACTTTTAATAGAACAAGTGAGAAAGAATTCAGTTTAGCTTCAAGATTTTTTTACGAAGATCGTTGGGGCGGAGAAATGCAATGGAATAAAAATTATCGTGGTGGAAGTGATATTTATGGAGAAAGCATTTATACAAAGCGTTATGAATTAATAGGGAAATATCAATTACCTATTTCTGAAAATGTTTATGCCTCATTTTCTTATACTAATCATAATCAAAATTCAGTTTATGGAAATATTTTGTTTTTAGCTCAACAAGAAATTACTTACGGTCAACTTACGTGGGATAAAAAAATAAAAAATCATGATTTATTATTTGGAGCAGCCTTTCGCTATCAATACTATAATGATAACACAACTGCCACAATAGAATCTGAAAAAAGTAAAATAAGTAGTTTTTTTGTTCAAGATGAAATTAAGTTAGCGGAAAAACATAGCATTTTACTTGGTTCTAGATATGATTATAATTCTATTCATGGTGCTATCTTTACACCAAGAATCGCTTATAAATGGAAGCCTTCAAAAAGTGATATATTTAGAATAAATACAGGAACTGGATTTAGAGTTGTGAATCTATTTACAGAAGAACATGCCGCTTTAACTGGGTCTAGAGATGTTATAATAACTGAAAATCTGAATCCTGAAAAATCATATAATATTAATTTGAATTATTTAAAAAAATTCGAATTTGAAAACGGAATTCATTCTGTTATTGAATTTTCTAGTTGGTACACCCATTTTAAAAATCAAATTATTCCAGACTATGACACAAATCCTAATCAAATTATTTATTCAAATTTAAATGGATATTCTAAAACTTATGGATTAACAGGAAATATTGAATTGATTTTCCCTTTTGGATTAAAAACAATGGTAGGCTTTACGGCTTTAGAATCTAAAAATAAAAGAAACGGTATATTATCTACCCCAATATTAACTGAAAAATTTAGTACAACTTGGGGCATTACTTATGATATTTCAAAATGGAATCTTTCTATTGATTATACTGGTAATCTATATGGACCTATGCGTTTACCTTTACTTGGCGATTTAGATCCAAGAAGTGAATATTCTCCTGTTTGGAGTATTCAAAATATTCAATTCACATATAAAAAATTAAAATATTTTGAATTATATGGGGGTATTAAAAATCTATTAAATTGGACGCCAAATAAAAACAATCCTTTCTTAATTGCAAGGGCAAATGATCCTTTTGATAATGATATAGTATTTGATGCTAATGGAAATGCTGTTCCAACTGAAAATAATCCTTATGCACTTACTTTTGACCCTAGTTATGTCTATGCACCAAACCAAGGAATAAGAGGTTTTTTAGGGTTGAGATATATCTTCAATTAAATATAAAATATTGCTATTATTTTTGATATAAGTTCTATTTTTGACAGACTAATAAGTGTACATTTTTTTAAAACAAAAACGCTTAGAAAATTTAAAATTATGAGTTTAGAAAAAAGAATAGAAAGTTCAATTACTAGAGTATTCAAGGCTGTTTTTCCTAATACAACCAATCATTATGACACTCTTTTTGGAGGAACAGCAATGCAGCTTATGGATGAAGTGGCTTTTATAACTGCTACTCGTTTTAGCAGACAAAAAATGGTAACTGTAAGCAGTGATAAAATTGATTTTAAAAAACCTATTCCTCATGGAACAATTATTGAGCTTATAGGAAAAGTAACTTATTTAGGAAATACTAGTATAAAAGTTAGAGTTGATATTTTTATTGAAAAAATGTACAATGATACTCGTGAAAAAGCCGTAACAGGAGAATTTACTTTTGTAGCGATTGATGAAAACAAAACAGCCGTAAAAATTATTGTTGATTAAATATAAAACCTGAGAAATCTCAGGTTTTTTTATGCTGTTTTTTCAAATGCAATATAATTTAAGAAATTACCTTTTCTGTCAAATTTTGGCAAAGCATCGATTTCACATAAATAGGTCTCTCCATTTTTTTTATAATTTAAAATAACCTCTTTAAATGGCTTTCTTTCTTTTATTGCTAATCTAATATTATTTTTTGTTTCTTCTGAAGTTTCTTTTCCTTGAAATATTCTTGGCGATTTTCCAATTATTTCTCTATAATTATACCCATTCATTTCAGTTACATTTCTAGAAGAGAATATAATTTTAAAATTATGGTCTGTAACAATAATCACTTTCTTACTTTCTATAATGTCAACATAGACAATCTTATCTTTCCAGTTATTTTGTAATGTATTAAACTCTTTTATTTCATGCATTTGCAAACCATAAAAATCCCAACTTATCAATGGCAAAGATGTTACTTTTAAGCTTTTTTGATGCTTTTCTAGTGCTTTTTCATATTCTTCAAACATACTTTTATAATTCAATTCTATTCAAATTTAACCTATTAACTTTAATAAACTCTATTCTAACTATAGATTTAACTTTTATATCCTTTCGTTATTAAAAAACAAAGAGTTCCATTAAAAAATGAAACTCTTTTAAAATTAACCAACTACAAGTAGTCCAAATTAATTCAATACTAATTTGTAATCTATTTCATTAAGTGTTAAAAATCTATTTTTATTTTTTACACCCATTAATATTCTCAATTCTTTAATTTCGAATACGTCAAGCATTATCATTAAATTTTTTTGAGTTGTAGGTATTGGAATTCTTTTCTCATAAATAGAATTTTCATATTCTTTTTCCCAATAATCTTCATCAACATTTTTTATATAATCAATAAAAACATCTAGCTCATAACTTGTTAAATTTAATAACAAGTTATTGAAAGATAATTGAAATATTTTTGCATTTGGACAAAATAATAAAAGTCCATTTGTCGTTCTTTTTATTATTTTTAATTGACACATGACTATTCTTTTATAAATGAATCAATTATCTTATCCGTTTCAGCTTTTGGAGTACTACCTTTTAAATCAAACAAATGCATAAAAAGAGGTTTTTTATCTACACTTTTTTCAAGTGTTAAATCTTTGTTTTTATTAAAAATCGTTTCCCATTTATCTCTTACATTTTTCCACATTACTTTATTTTCTTTCCAGTATTTTTGAGCTGCAACACACTTAGAATCTTCAACTTTTACATATAAATCTAACCCTTTTTCTTGAGCCAGTTCTACATCTTTTCCATCATCATTACGAACAATTTTTCTATTATCTTGCTCATGTAACCACCCATAATCTGTAATTTCATGAATATTTCTTCTTTCTAAAACATTATAATCTTTACGTATTGTATGTTCTCTTCTTGGTAAAGGTGCGTCGGTTGTATTCATCCAATAATGTTTTCCATCCGCATGTATCCATGATGCAGTTCCTTCATATCTTGGACTATCATCTACCTGATATACTTTTTGTGTCCATTGCCCTTTTACTTCTTTTGGATTTAATTTCTCAAACTTCCATGTTTTATCTTTAAAAAATTGATAAAAATCAGTGTTTTCATATAGCCAATCTTGTCTCCAATGTTTTACAATTGCATCATCTCCAACTATTAATAAATGTTGTAATACTAACTTATTTGATTTGTCTTCAACTAATTCTACCCATTCTAATCCATAATCAATTTTTGTAGGAGATGGTTTATATGTTGAATCTTTTTCTGTTTGAAAAGTTTCAGTAAAATTAAATTTTACTTCATAACAGCCGCACATCGCTTTTATTGCTTTAATATCTTCTTTCTTATTAGATTCCTGCCCTACTAATACAGAGCTAACTAGCATAATTGATGCTATCATACATGTTGGTTTGATTTTCATTATATCCATTTTTTTAAGTTTAATTTCTTTCGACAAAGATATTATATTTATTTGGAATAAATAAAAATAAGGTATACTTTTGACGAAAATTATCAAGAACAATTCTAAATAATGAAAAACAGAATATTCCAAATCACTTCTTTATTACTGATTATCAAAGGATTTTCACAAGAAATAAAAAAAGATAGTACTACAATAAATGAACTAAAGGAAGTTGTTGTAACTGCTCAATTTGAACCGCAATCATTAAAAAAAGCAGTTCACAATGTTCGTGTGATTACAAAAGAAGACATGGAGAAATTAGCTGCAAATAACCTTTCCGATGTTTTAAATCAATATTTAAATATTACAATAACACCTAGTTCTGGAACAGGCAGATCTACAGTTTCAATGTTTGGTTTAGATGCAACATATTTTAAAATATTAGTTGATAATATTCCAATTGTAAGTGATAATAGTTTAGGAAATAATATTGACTTAACCCAAATTAATCTGGATGATATTGAAAAAATTGAAATAATAGAAGGCTCAATGGGGGTAACTCATGGTGCTGGAGCTGTCACTGGTATTTTAAATATTATAACTAAAAAATCATCCTTACATCGATGGGAAATAAATACAACACTTCAAGAAGAAACCGTTGGAAATGAATATTCTGCTTTTGATAAAGGAAAACATATACAATCTATTAAAATATCCAATAAAATTAATGATAATTGGTTCGCTTCATTAGGCATTAATAGAAATGATTTTAAAGGCTACCTAGACAATAGAAAAGGTGAAAATTATTCAGAATCTGATAATAAAAGAGGATATACTTGGTTACCAAAACTTCAATATTTCACAAATGGAATGATCACTTATAAGAAAAATAGTTTTAGAGCATTTTATAAATTTGATTACTTAAATGAGAACATCGATTATTTTAATCCTACCATATTAGTTGTTGCCAATCCTCCTTTTGGAGAAAATAAATTTGCGAAAGATAAACGATATAAAACCACACGATTTTATCACCATTTTAATGCAATAGGCTCTCTCTATTCTTTAAAATATAATATCTCTGTTTCACATCAAAAACAAAGTAGAGATACTGAAAATTTTATTTATAATTTTCAAAACAGCAACGAAGAGAATACTATTTCAACAAAAAATCAATCTGCTGAAGTTCTTTATTCTACTGGAACATTAAGTAATTTCTTTAAAAATGAAATTGTTGACTTACAATTAGGATACGAATTTGTAAATAATCACGGATTTGCATTAGTCGATGGAGAAAACCAAACACTAAACCCAATAAGAAAACGATTTGAAAACTATGATTTCTTTATAGCTTCAGAAATAAAAGCAGCTTCAAATTTCTTAATTCGCGCAGGAATAAGAGCTTCAGCACAATCTAAGTTTGATAATCAAACAGCCTCTTCACTAGGATTACGTTATCTTTTTAATAATGACTTCGAATTGAGATCTTCAATGGGAAAATCTTTTAGAGTTCCTACGTTTGAAGAACTTTATTCTAAAATAAAATTTTCAGGACATCAATTCTATGGAAATGAAAATTTAATTCCAGAACAAAGTACCTCTTTAGATGTAAACTTAAAAAAAACAACCTCTTTTAAATCTGACTTAAAACTTGCTAATCAAATTTCAACCTCTTTTCTAAATGTAGATAACAGAATAGATATGGCTTTTGTTGGTTTTGAACCTAACTCCACAAGTCCCATTTATCAATACATAAACATTAATTCCTATAAAATGTGGAACATTTCAACCACTCATCAAATTAATTATAAAAAATGGAATGCTTCCGCAGGATTAATATATGTTGGCATTTCACAAGTCATCGATAATGGAGAAGCTGTTTCAGACGATAAATTCTTATATAATTTACAATTCAACTCTAATCTTTCTTATGAAATACCAAAAATAAATACCCAATTTTCATTGTACTATAAATTCAATGGAAAGCAACAACAATTTGTTAGTTCTATTGAAAACAATGAAACTATTTATAAACTATCTGAAATAGAAAGTTACTCCTTTTTAGATGCTTCGATAAGGAAACTATTCTTTAAAAAACAATTAGAATTAAATATAGGTGCTAGAAACATACTCAATGTAACAAGAATTAATCAAGGAATAACCACAGGAACTCATACAAGTTCTTCAGATATTTTACTTGGCTACGGTCGCTCCTATTTTATGAAATTGTCTTATAAATTAAATTATTAACTATATATATATTACCATGAAAAAAAATGTCTTTTTATTTTTATCTATAATTGCTCTTTCAATTCTTGGATGTAGCAAAGACGATGACGCTGAAACACTATCTACAATTCAAGCAGCGTTTATGAATCCAGAAGTTAACTTATCATCAACTGAAACAACGGTAAACATTGCTTTCTCAAGTGCCGCAACATCAGCAGGAACTATTACATTAAATGTAACACCTACAAATGTTAGTAATGGAATAGATTTTAGCACAAACCCTGCTATTACAGGAACAACTATTACCGTTCCTTTTAATTCGGGTGCGACTAATACTTCTTTTACTTTTACAAAAATAATTGAAGCTATTGAAGGAGAAACTAAAAATGTAAAATTCACAATTGCATCTACTTCTCTTTCTAATATTGAAATTCCATCTACTACAAATTATACTCAATTAAACTTCAATGAAACTGCCATTACTGCAAATACTACAATAGCTGAAAATGGAGGAAATAATTTACCCAATCAAGTATATATAGATCTAAGTTCGGGAACAGAAACCGCTATTTCTAGAACTTCTTGGGAATTAGGTTTTCATTCTGGAAACGAGTTTAGAGTAGTTCTAAATCCTGCAATAAACAAGCTTGCAGTAAAACAACTGGCTACTACTAATATTGATGAAGTACAAGCCGAAGATCCAAATGTTACAACAGGAAATTATATACCTAGTGGTTCAATATACATTGACAACCCTTATGGAAACTTATCAGGAACTTCTATTGCTGAAATATCATCTGTAGACAGTGAAAATAAAGTGTATTTAGTAAATCTTGGTCAAGATGTTTCAACTACTACCGCAAGTGGAACAGGAACAGCTTTAACAGGAGACGATAGAGGTTGGAAAAAAATCAGAATTCTTAGAAGTGGTAATAATTATAAATTACAATATGCTAATATTGATGCGACGACACATAATGAAGTAATTATTTCAAAAAATGCAGCATTTAATCATACTTTTTATAGTTTAATCACAAACAATATAGTAACTGCTGAACCAGAAAAAGACAAATGGGACTTAAACATAACTCCTTTTATGAATTACACACAATATAATGGTGAAAATGTATCTTATTTCTTCAGTGATGTTGTTATAACAAATGCATTAGCAGGAACTGCTGTTTATAGTGTTTCAACTACCGATTTTTCATATACTGACTTTAATATAAACAATGTAAACTCTACTAATTTTAGCACAAATGAAGCAAAAGACAGAAGAGCGATAGGTTCAAATTGGAGATCGACATATCCTGCTCCATCGGTAAAAACAAATCTTTTCTATGTTTTAAAAGATACTGCTGGAAACATTTATAAAATAAAATTCACTTCTATGTTGAATAATGCAAGTGAAAGAGGCACAACTACATTTGAATATTCTAAATTAAACTAAGATGAAACTATTAAAAATATTCATAATAGTCTTAAATTTATTCATAGGTGGCTTTATGATTAATGGAGGAATAAAAAAGTTTACTGGAGAAAAACCTAGTCCGTATAAAGTAATTGAGCAAGTTCAAAAAGGCGAAGAAATAGCTCCAAATGAAGAAATTCTAGTAATCAAAAACTATATTTTTGGAATGAAGCAAACTGGTTATTTTTGGCCATTTCTTGGAGTTATGGAATTATTAGCTGGAATTCTATTAATTAGTCAGGTTTTTGCAAAAATTGGAGCTTTCATAACGCTTCCTATTACTCTTAATATTTTTCTCTTTCATTTATTTCTAGAACCTCATGAAATTGGAGAACTTATATTAGTTGCTGCATTATTAATTGCAAATTTATATTTAATATTTGTTAGCTATAAACATTGGAAACCTTTATTATACAACAAGGCAATACTTAGTTAACATCACAAATATTCAATGAATTGTAAAAGTCACTCTAAGACAGAGTGACTTTTCTTTTTTTAATTTCTTCTTATTCAATATCTTTGAAAACATGCAACATTATCATTATATATTTACAGGATCAGGATTGTCTGCTTTAATGACAGTTTATGAAATGATATTATCTGAAAGTTTTAAAAGTACTTCTATCTTATTAATTGATCAAGACTTAAAAAAATCAAATGATAGAACATGGTGTTTTTGGGATATGTCTACCGTCTTTGAAAGTATCGTTTATAAAGAATGGGAATCTGCTAGTTTTTCAGATTCAACTTCAAAAAAAACCTTAAAAATTGCTCCTTATAAATACAAAATGATAAAAGGGATTGATTTCTACAATTTCATTTTCGAGAAAATTAATACACATAATAACATTCATTTCCTAAATGAAAAAATAATTAATTTTAAAGATGATGGAAATCAATGTATCGTAAAAACAGAAAATAAAAATTTTACTTGTGATAAAGTTTTTAACTCTATTTTTAATCCCAAAATTATTAAATCTCAAACCAAGTTCCCTTTATTGCAACAACACTTTATAGGTTGGCACATTAAATCTAAAGAATCTGTTTTTAATGAGAATATAGCAACATTTATGGATTTTTCCGTAAATCAAAAGGGAAATACTCGTTTTATGTATGTGTTGCCTACATCAAAAAATGAGGCTTTAATTGAGTACACTTTATTTTCAAAAGACTTACTTGATAGAGAAGAATATGAAAATGAAATAAAAGAATATATCAAAAAAATAGGGATTACTGAATTTGAAATTATTGAAAAAGAAAAAGGAAATATTCCTATGACCTGCTATGAATTTTGGAAAAACAATTCTAAAAATATAATCCATATTGGCTCCGCTGGTGGTTGGACAAAAGCAAGTACTGGTTTTACCTTTAAAAATGTAACCAAAAAATCTAAACAGTTAGTACAATTCATTTTAGCTGAAAATGACTTTAGGACATTTCATAAAAAAAATAAGTTTTGGTTCTATGATCTATTATTTATTGACATTCTATATATAAGAAATGAACTTGGTGCAACTCTATTTTCTTCCTTATTTAAAAAAGGAAATCCAATTTTGATTTTTAAATTTTTAGATGAAGAGACAACTTATTTTGAAGATTTTAAAGTGATTATGAAATGCCCAAAAGCTCCATTTATTAAAGCACTATTTAATCGATTATTATAATTGACCACTTCTTTATCATATTATAAAAAATCTTTATGATTTCTTTAATTCTTAAGTTTATAATTCTCATTATCTTTGTAAAAGATTTAAAATAAATCTAAACAACATAAATAAAAATTTAAAACAAAAAATATGTATCCAGAAGAAATGGTAAAACCAATGAGAGCAGAACTTTCAGATGCTGGTTTTCAAGAATTACATAGTGCTGAAGATGTTGACAAAGCAATAAAATCAAATGGAACAACTCTTGTTGTAGTAAATTCAGTTTGTGGTTGTGCAGCAAGAAATGCTCGTCCAGGTGCAAAAATGAGCTTAGATAACTCTAAAAAACCTTCAAACTTAATAACTGTTTTTGCAGGTGTTGATAAAGAAGCCGTTGATAAAGCTAGAGAACATATGTTTCCTTTTCCTCCATCATCTCCATGTATGGCTTTATTTAAAGATGGAGAATTAGTTCACATGTTAGAACGTCATCATATTGAAGGAAGACCTGCGGAATTAATTGCAGAGAACTTAAAAGATGCCTATAGCGAATATTGCTAAAATACTATGCTAGCATATATAAAAACCATTAGTAAATCTAATGGTTTTTTGTTTTTAATAGTACCTTTGTATCAAACATTATTTAAGTTATGCAAAAGATTTTATCTTACCCTATTTCTATACTGTATTACTTTTTATTTTTATTTTGGTTATGTCTTTTTCATCCTATACAATGGATCTGTTTTAATCTATTTGGATATAATGCACATCGATTAAGCGTAGCAATATTAAATTTCTTTTTAGTTAGAAATACTTTAATATTAGGAACAACATATTCTTTTAAAGGAAGAGAAAAACTACCTAAAAACGTTCCGTTAATTATAGTTGCAAATCATCAAAGCTTATATGATATTCCTCCTATAATATGGTTTATGAGAGATTGGCAACCAAAATTTATTAGTAAAAAAGAATTAGGAAAAGGAATTCCTAGTGTTTCTTATAATTTAAGGCATGGTGGATCTGCTCTTATTGATAGAAAAGACGGGAAACAGGCATTAGGAGAAATAAAAAAATGTGGAGAATTTATAAACAAAAACAATTATTCTGTAGTTATTTTCCCAGAAGGAACAAGAAGCAAAACAGGAGTTCCAAAACCTTTTTCAGTCAATGGATTAAAAATGCTTTACAAATTTGCTCCAGATGCCTATTTTGCACCTATAACTATTAATAATTCTTGGAAAATGACAAAACATGGTCAATTCCCACTTGGATTAGGAAATAAAATAACATTTGAAGTTCATGAGCCTTTAAAAATTTCAGATTATACCTTTGATGAAATTTTTGAGAAAACAGAAAATATAATTACACAAAATATAAAAACGAAATAAAATGTCAATAAAAAATGTACGCTTAGAAGTAATGCAGTTTTTGGAAAAAAAAATTGATTCCTTTGTTGAAGAGTTTTTAATTCCAGTTGAAAAAATTTGGCAACCAACCGATTTGTTACCAAATTCTGAAAGTGAAAAATTCTTTGATGAAATAACAGAATTAAGAGAAATTGCAAAAGATTTACCTTATGATTTTTGGGTAGTTTTAGTCGGTGATACAATTACTGAGGAAGCTTTACCTACTTATGAATCTTGGTTAATGGAAGTTGAAGGAGTAGATAATGAAGGAAGAAATGGCTGGAGTAAATGGGTTCGTAACTGGACTGGAGAAGAAAACCGTCATGGTGATGTATTAAACAAATACCTGTATTTATCTGGACGAGTTAATATGAAGGAAATTGAGCAAACAACTCAACATTTAATCAATGATGGTTTTGATATTGGAACAGGTAGAGATCCTTATAAAAACTTTGTATACACTAGTTTCCAAGAGTTAGCAACCTATATTTCTCATAACAGAGTAGCGCAAATGGCAAAAAAATTCGGAGACAATAAATTATCAAAAATGTGCCGATTAATTGCTGGAGATGAAATGCGTCATCATCAAGCATATAGTACATTTGTAAGTAAAATTTTTGAAGTTGATCCAAGTGAAATGATGCTTGCTTTTCAACACATGATGAAACATAAAATTACAATGCCTGCTCATTTCCTAAGAGAATCAGGTCAAAAAATTAGTACTGCTTTTGAACAATTTTCAGATTCTGCACAAAGAATTGGTGTCTACACTGCAAATGATTATGTAGATATTATGCAAAAATTGATTGATAAGTGGGAAATTGATAAAATTGTGAATCTAACAGATGAAGCTGAAAAAGCGAGAGATTTCCTAATGAAGTTACCAGCACGTATGGCACGAATTTCCGAAAGACTTGTAATACCAGAAGAAGGACATATTTTTAAATGGGTACAACCTGCTTTAATTAAATAACTATCAAAAAAACAAAACATATCTCTACTAAAGTTTAAAACATAAAGACTTTAGTAGAGATTTTTATAACTGTAAAAAATGCAATTAATTGATACTACAATACATTTCGTAAAAGAGAAACTTCAAAATGCAGAAGGAGGACATGATTGGTTTCACATTGAACGTGTTTATAAAAATGCTCTTTTAATTGCTAAAGATGAAGAATGTAATCTTGAAATTGTAAAACTAGGCGCTCTGTTACATGACATTGCCGATAGTAAATTTCATGATGGAGACGAAACTATTGGTCCTAAAATAGCAACTACTTTTTTAGAAAGTCAAAATGTAGACAAAAATACCATAAACCATGTTATTGCGATTATTGAAAACATTTCCTTTAAAGGTGGAAATTTTGACAAAAAATTTACATCCAAAGAACTTGATATTGTTCAAGATGCTGATCGCTTAGATGCTCTTGGTGCAATAGGAATTGCTAGGACTTTCAACTATGGTGGTTTCAAAAACAGACCACTCTACAATCCAAATATTCAACCTCAACTTAATATGAGTAAAGAAGAATATAAAAATAGCAACGCACCTACATTAAATCATTTTTATGAAAAATTACTCCTTCTAAAAGACAAAATGAATACTGAAACAGGAAAAAAAATTGCAAGAGAACGACATATTTTTATGGAAAATTTCTTATCACAATTCTATGCAGAATGGGAAGGAGAAAAATAAAACTATCGTTAAATTCTTAACATTAAAATAATAAAAACAACGTAAACACTTATTACAACTCTTCAATTTTAATATTTAATTAATAATTAAATAAAGTCTTTTAAAATCTAATATTTGATTTTTGCTAAAATTTAAATATAGAAATAATGAGTCAAAAGGATTTATCAAGAAGACGCTTTTTAATCAATTCAATTTTAACAACTGGAGGAATCCTTTTATCTCCAAATTTTATAAGTTGCACAGATGATGATACTATTTTTGGTATACCTGAAGATTATTCATCTGACCTTTTTTCTCATGGAGTTGCTAGTTTTGATCCAACACATAATCAGGTAATAATTTGGACAAGATACAATACTGGTAAACCGGAAGTTAAAATATATTGGCAAGTAGCTTATGATAGTAATTTTGAAACTGTTTTTAGAAATGGAGAAGTAATTACTGATAACACTAGAGATTATACTGTAGCTATTGAACTCCAAAATTTAGACGCTAATAAAAAATTGTATTATCGTTTCTTTAATCAAGAAGATAGAAGTGTTTCTGTTGTTGGAGAAACCATCACACTACCTGTTTCAACAAATACTATTAAATTAGCTGTTTGCTCTTGTGCTAATTATCCAGCTGGATTATTTAATGTATATAAAGCAATGGCAAATTCTGATGCAGATATTATTATACATCTAGGCGACTATATTTATGAATATGCTGAAGACCAATATGGAACTAATGAATATACTGGTGTTTTAGATCGTAAACATATTCCTGCAAATGAAATTCTAACTTTACAAGACTATAGATCTCGTTACAAACAATATCGTTCAGACAAAAATTTACAATTAGCACATCAAAAGAAACCTTTTATTTGTGTTTGGGATGATCATGAAATTGCAAATGATACTTATAAAAATGGAGCAGAAAATCATCAAGCAAATGAAGGTAGCTTTGAGACAAGAAAAGCTGATGCTATAAAAGCGTATAGTGAGTTTTTACCTATGAAAACAAATGACATTAATTTAATTTATAGAAATTTCAATATTGGAAATTTGGTAAACTTAATAATGTTAGATACTAGAGTTATTGGAAGAGATAAACAATTAAACTATGCTGATTATTATGATACTTCTGGAAATTTCAATGTTGCCAATTTCCAAACAGATTGGTTAAACCCTAATAGAACACTACTTGGAACTACACAACGAAATTGGTTAATTTCTCAAGTTACAGGGAGCAATGCACAATGGCAGGTTTTAGGGCAACAAGTATTAATGGGTAAAATGATGATTCCAGCAGAATTATTATCAACATTAGCAGCCATTCAATATGAAGTAGAACTAACTGGTTCGGCTTCTACTAATACTTTACAGCTCTTTCAACAACAAATTACAGAATTAGTAACAATAAAATTACGCTATGTAAATGGAGATCCAACCCTTACTAGTTCTGAGATTGCCAGAATAAATACTGTTTTACCTTATAATTTAGAT